>NZ_JBELMH010000081.1:0-13518 GCF_042096055.1 Citreimonas sp.
GCGGCGATAGACGACCTCCTCCCCTGGAACTTCAAGCCATCAAGCTGAATAGCCGCGGGCCGCAGCCGCCGCTTACGCCACACCGCGCACAGGCTCCAGACCACACTCACGCCAGCCCAAGAGGCTGTGGCGGTGTCGTTGCGCAGGACCCTGCTTTTGCCGCTCGACGACCTTCTCTGCGTGGTGCGGGAGTTTCTGAACCCGAACGTCTCTCGCTCGGGGCTCGACCGCTGCCTGCGTCGGCATGGAGCGGGCAACCTGCGAGACCTGAAGCCTGCCGCGCCACGGCCCGCGCATAAGCCGTTCAAAGCCTATGAGCCGGGCTATGTGCATGTCGACGTGAAATACCTGCCGCAGATGGCGGACGAGAACCGCCGCCGGTATCTGTTCGTCGCAATCGACCGAGCCACCCGCTGGGTCTTCGTGCGCATCTATCCGGCGAAGACGGCGGCCAACGCGCGGCGCTTTCTCCGCGACCTGGAGCGCGCTGCGCCGATGCGGGTCACCCGCGTGCTTACGGACAACGGCAAGGAGTTCACAGATCGTCTGTTCGGCCGGCGCAAGCGTGCCGCTACTGGCAACCACGACTTCGACCGGCTCTGCGCCGAGCTCGGCATCGAGCGCCGTCTGGCCCCGCCCATGCACCCTCAGACCAACGGCATGGTCGAACGCTTCAATGGACGGATCGAGGACGTTCTGCAAAGCCACCACTTCCGCAGCGGCGAGGACCTCGAACAGACCATCCTGCGCTACGTCCGGCTCTACAACGGCCAGCTCCCGCAATCAGTGCTCAAGGGCCGAACGCCCATCGACGCCCTCAAGGAGTGGCAGCGCCAAAAGCCGGACCTCTTCAAAAAGAGACCGTACAATCACGCGGGATGTGACAGTTATAGAAGACAAAATCGGCATGGTGATACTGCGCAAGATCGTCGAAACGCCGATCTTTGATGGCGTCGTAGTAGTCGCGGACGGTGGCCTTGTTCGCGTCGATCATGTTCAAAACTCCAGAATCTCGTTATCCGCCGGGATTGAAAGGCGGTCTGTCGTGCTCTTGGCCTCGGCGAAGGCCTGGAGCTCGGCCCGGCTCAGCACGCAATGGTTTACGGTCTCCATGTGATTAGCGACGATCTGCGCGGTCGGGGACGCGTCATGGACGGTCTTCACGTCGGCGGTTCCCATGATGATCGAGCCAAGCCCCGGCACCTGCGCGTCGCCGGCAGCCACCACGATCACGTCAGGCTTGAACATCTCGAGATTGGTCGCGACCATCGGGTTCCAGATCGTGTCGCCGGCAAGATACAGGGTCTTTTCCCCTTCGGCGCGGAAGACGACGCCCATGACATTGCCCAGCAATTCGGCGGCATAGACATAGGCCTGCTCCGACCCGTGCTGACCGCGCGCGCGCGAAAGGTTGACGCCCTCGAAGGTGGTTTCGATCCCCAGCGGGCGGACGTCGGTGAAGCCAAGGGCCTTTATCAGTTCGGCGTCCGAATAGTCCTGCACGAAGACCGGCTTGTCGCGTGGCAGCAGCTTGATCGCGGCCTCGTCGAAGTGGTCGGGGTGCAGGTGCGTCAGGATCAGCGCGTCGAAGTCCAGGATCGTGTCCATCGGCGTGCTCAGCGCAACCCGCGGATTGCGGATCTCGCTGTTCACGGTGCCTTCGAAGCCGGGATAGGCATCTTTGTCGCCGAGATAGGGATCGACGAGGAACCGCTTGCCGGCATAGGTGACGATCAGAGTGGCGTTGCGGATCTGGTGTAGTTTCATCGACTTGTCTCCTTAGCTCAGCGTGCGAGGAAGGCGTTTGTGGCGATGACCTCGCCGTAGAAGAAGGTAAGCGCGGCCATCAGGGCGGCGTGGACCTTGTCCGCGGGGACAGTCGTGCCCTCAAATTCGAGCTCGCGCGTGGCGCAGGCATCGTGGACGGTGACGGTCTTGTAGCCGTGATCGTTCGCGGCCCGGACCGTCGCGTCGACGCACATGTGGCTCATGGCGCCGACCGCCACGACTTCTTCGATGCCCTTCCCGTCGAGCAGCGCCTTGAGGCCTGTGTCCCGAAACGCGTTGGGGAAGTTCTTGGTAACGATCGGCTCGCCCTCCACAGGCGTGACCGCCGCGTTAATCTCGACACCATCGGAGCCCGGCACGAAGACCGGGGCGCCGGGCATTTCGTGTCGGACGTTTACGATGAGGTCGCCGGCCTCCCGCCCGTGAGCGATGACGCGGGCGGCGTTGGCGGCCGCGGCGTCAATGCCTTCGAGCGGCAGTTGGCCGCCGGGCCAGTATTCGTTTTGCAGGTCGATCACGACGATGGCGCGCTTGGACATGGGTAAGCCTTTCTTGAGTTCATGTTTCTTGATCCCAATCTGGCCTGCGCCCACATTGTCCACCATTGGCACAATCGACAGAATCCGGGGCGATATCGACAAATGACCACGATCCGGTTCGGCATCCTTCACTATCCCGGCTCTCAGCTTTCGGCAGCGATGGGCCTGGCCGACCTTTTCACGATCGCGGGACGGATCGCCGAGGGCGCGGACCGCGGGGCGCCGCAGGTCGAGGTTCTGCAACTCGATCCGACCGAGCATGGCACGCCCGGGGCACGGAAAGCCCCCGAAGCCTTTCAGGTCCTGATCCTTCCGCCCTCTCTCGAGGAGCCCATCAAACCGGAAGCCGCAGCGCCGCTCGCGGGCTGGCTTCGCGAGCGCCATGCCGAGGGCGCGACGATGGCCTCCGTCTGCGGCGGGGCCTTCTTGCTGGCGGAAACCGGGCTGCTGGCCGGACGCTCGGCGACCACGCACTGGATCTACGCCGAGGCGTTCCGCGAACGGTTTCCGGATGTGACGCTCGACACCGACCGGCTGATCATCGACGGCGGCGACATCCTGTCGGCGGGCGGGCTGATGTCCTGGACCGATCTCGGGCTCAAGCTTGTCGACCGGTTTCTCGGGCCGGTCGTCATGGGACAGACCGCCCGGATGATGCTCGTCGATCCGCCGGGGCGCGAACAGCGCTATTACAGTGGCTTCGTCCCCCGCCTGACCCACGGGGACGCGGCCATTCTCAAGGCCCAGCATGTCCTGCAGGCCAACGAAGGGCGCGACGCCCGCCTGTCGACGCTGGCGAAAGAGGCCGGGCTCGAGCAGCGAACGTTCCTGCGGCGGTTCCAGAAGGCGACCGGCCTGACCACCACCGAATACGCGCAGCGCCTTCGGGTCTCGAAGGCGCAGGAGCTTCTGCAATTCGGCCGCCTGCCGGTCGAGCGCATCGCCTGGGAGATCGGCTATTCGGATGCCGGCGCCTTCCGCAAGATCTTCCTCAGGATCGTGGGCCTCACCCCGGGCGAATACCGGCGGCGGTTCCACGCGTAGCGCGACGAGGTTGCACTAACCCGGGCTGCGCGGCGCATTCACCGGTGTCGGGACAGGGCGCCCGTCGAAATGCGCGCGGAGATTGTCGTTGACCAGCGCTGCCATCGCGTCGCGGCTCTCGACCGTGCCGCTGGCGTGGTGCGGGTGCAGCACGACGTTGGGCAGGCGCGTCAACGCTGGGTCCTGGTTCGGCTCGTTGTCGAACACATCCAGTGCGGCGCCCGCGATCCGGCCCTGCGCCAGCGCGTCGATCAGCGCGGCCTCGTCCACGACGCTGCCGCGCGCGACGTTCACCAGCGTGCCTTGCGGGCCCAGCGCACGCAATACCTCTGCATCCACGAGACCGGCCGTTTCGGCCCCGCCCGGCACCGTGACGACAAGGATGTCGGCCCATTCGGCCAATTCGCGCGGCGTGGTCCGGAACGTGTAGGAGAGTCCGTCGCTCTTCGAAAGGGCCGTATACCCGATTTCCAGCCCGAAGGGTTCGGCCCGCGCGGCGACCACGCGGCCGATCCGGCCCAGCCCGAGGATGCCGAGGCGCCGGCCCCGCAGGCTCGTGTTTAACGGCAGCGATCCTTCGCGGCCCCAGGCGCCGGTGGCCACATGCGCATGCCCGCCGATCATGTTGCGCCGCGCGGCGATCACCAGCCCGATGGCCAGGTCGGCCACGTCATCGGTCAGCACGTCGAGCGTGTTGGTCACGACCACGCCGCGCTCGCTGCAGGCCTGCACATCGATCGAGTCGTACCCGACCCCCGCCGAGGCGACGATCTCGAGCTTCCGCAACCGGGCGAGCAGCGCGCGCGACAGGCCCTTGCCGCCGGTGGTGGCCACGCCGCGGATGCGCGGGCCGACCGCGTCCAAAAGCGCCTCCGGGTCGGGCGCCGCGTCCAGACGGTGCAGCGTGAACGCGTCTGCAAGAGCGTCCAGCCGGGCGGGCATCGTTGTTCCCAAGACAAGGATCTCGGGTTTCGTCATGGGCTTGGGTCTCCTGCTGTTGACGCCGCTTCTCCCCGCTCAATGACCCCGGCGCAAGATGCCCCACAGGCCGCCGGCGGCGACAAGCACGGTGCCGACCACCGTGGCACCCTCGGGAATGGTCCCGAACAGCAGAGCGGCCCAGACCACGGCGAAAACGAGATAGGAGAAATCCAGCCCCGCCACGACCGGCATCGGCCCCAACTGATAGGCACGGGCCAGCAACAGATGGATCGCTACCGAGATCGCCGCCAGGAAGACCAGAAGCGACATCACGCCGGCCTCGAGCGCGGTCCACGGCGACAGCAGGAACGGATACGCCTCCGGTCGCCCGATCGCGGCCGTGACGGTCATGCCGATCCCGCCCGCCGCGACGAAGACCACGTTCAGCGAGAAAGTCAGCGCCCAGGGGTCGACGCGGCCCAGCGGCCCGCGCGTGGCCACGGCCGCCAGGGCATAGCACAGCGCCGAGAGCAGCGGGATCAGCGCCGCCGGCGAGAACGTCTCGCCGCCCGGTCGCAGCACGATCACCACGCCGGCGAAGGCGACCGCGACGGCGCCGGCCTGCCCAGGCGTCACCCGCTCGCGCAGCAGCAGGCTGGACAAAATGACGATGAAGACAGGTCCGGTATAGTAGACCGCCGAGATGACCGGCAGGTCGAGCACCGGCATCCCGCCGTAGAAGAATACGTACATCGCGACGATCAGGCCCGAGCGGGTCAGCGTTCGGGGATGAACCGCGGCGCGCATCCCGCCCCGCCGCCAGACCGGGATCGCGAGGACCGGAAGGATCAGCAGTGAGCGCAGCGCAAAGAACTGCCAGAGCGGCAGGCCGTCGCTCATCAGCTTGATCAGGGCATCCTGGAAGGCCATGAGCCCGGTCGCCAGAACTATGGCAAGCGGCCCTCCGCCCAGGCGCCGGCGCGGGCCGGCGGGGCGCTTGGGTATAACGGCCTGGCCGGAACCGCCGCGCGCGTGGCGGCGCGCGCCAAAGGCGTCGCGCGGCGTCAGGGCAGGCTCAGGCGCGCCATCCGCCCGCCATCCACCTTGTAGACCTCGCCGGTGATGAAGCCGGCCTCGTCGGAGGCCAGGAAGGCGACGAGAGCGGCAACCTCCTCCGGCGTGCCTGTCCGGCCGATAGGATGGATGCGGCCGAGGTTGCGCCGGAACGACTGCGGGTCCGGCATCGCATCCGCCATCCCGGCGTTGAGCTCCGTGTCGATCCAGCCGGGCGCCACCGCGTTGCAGCGGACACCCTCGGCTCCGTGGTCAACCGCGATAGCGCGCGTCAGTCCGTGCAGGCCCGCCTTGGAGGCGGAATAGGCCGCATGGCCGGGGTTCGACCCGATCCCCTCGAGCGATCCGGTGTTCACGATGCTGCCCTGCGTCTTCCGCAGATGTGACAGCGCGGCGCGGATGGTCAGGAACGGCGCCGTGAGGTTGATGGCCAGCGTCCGCTGCCAATCCTCGAGGCTGGTTCGCTCGGCCAGCGACTCCTGCATCACGCCAACATTGTTGACCAGTACGTCGAGCCGACCGGCCCGCGCGATCACCTCGGCCACCACCGCGGCGGGCGCCTCGGGATCGCCGAAATCCGCCCCGATGGACTCGCGCTCGCTGTCCGCGCCGCGCTGCGCGGTGATGACCCGGGCGCCTTCATCCGCCAGGCGCCGCGCGATGGCTCGGCCGATGCCCGACCGGCCGCCAGTCACGAGAGCGACCTTGTTTTCGAAACGCGTCATGGTTTTTCCGTAAGCCAATCAGCGCGCCGGCGCAAACGGCGCAGCCGCGCCGGTAAACCGTCTCACGAATTGCCGACCGGTGGGAGGTCTTCGGCCATCACGCAGAGCATCTCGAACAGGATCAAGACGCCGAGATAAGCGGTCCCCCGCTCGGGTCGAAGGGCGGCGAGACCTCGACGAGGTCGGCCCCAGCGACGCGCACGCCCTTTAGCAGCCGTGCGACCTGCAGCGCGTCAAACGACTTCGGGCCGCCCACCTCGGGCGTGCCGGTTCCGGGCGCGAAAGCGGGATCGACGAAGTCGATGTCGTAGGTGACATATGTCGGCCGGTCGCCGACGATCTCGCGGGCCTCGGCCATCACGTCTTTGGGGCCGCGCGTGGAATTCCTCGATCTCGATCATCCGGATGCCTTCGCTCTTGGCGAACTCCCGGTCTTCCCGGTCGTAGGTCGTTCCCCGGATGCCGATCTGGACCATCCGCTTTGGGTCGAGCAGCCCCTCCTCGACCGCGCGCCGGAACGGCGTACCGTGGGTGTACAACGTGCCGCCGAAATAGCTGTGGAACAGGTCGGTGTGGCTGTCGAACTGGATCATCCCCAGCGGCCCGTCCGCCGCCAGCGCCCGCAGGATGGGCAGCGAGCACAGGTGATCGCCCCAGCGGTCAGCGGCCGTATCCCCGCCGCCTTCACCTGCGCGAAGAAATCGGTGATCCGCCGCATGCTGTCGTGCAGATCGGCCGGATTGGGCGCCACGTCGCCAAGATCGGCGCAGCGCGCGCTCGAACGGACGTACGTCGGTCGCGTCATGCTCGGCCCGGATCATCGTCGACATGTCCCGCATCTGCCGCGGCCCGTGGCGCGGACCGGGCCGGTTCGTCGGGCCGCTGTCCCACGGCGAGCCGACGAGGCCGATCTGCACATCGGCCAGCCGTGTGTCTTCGAGCGCCACATGCGGCAGCCGCATAAAGGTCGGAATACCCGCGAACCGCAGGAGATCAAAACCCGACACCGGTTGGAAACACGCATCACTCATGATCGCTCCGTTCGAAAGCCTGTCTTTACGGCCGGCCCAAACCACGTTGGTCGGCCTGCCGGCGCGCCCTGTCTACCGTATCCGGCCGGACGCGACCGTGGCCCGTTTCCTTTCGCGCGCCCGGGATCGCGACGCCAAGCCGCCGGCGCACCTAAAGCTGGCGCGTCCGACCCTGCGCCGCAACGAGCCAGGCGGAGAAAAGCCGCGCCTTGTCGGACGCGCGCGGATGAATCTTCAGGTAGAACCCGTGCGGCGACGGCACGCGCTGCGGGACCAGTTCCACGAGAGCACCGCTCTCGAGATGCGATCCGATCAGACCGTCCCATCCCAGCACCGCGCCGGCACCGTCCTGCGCGATCTGCAGCGCGATCATGTAATTATTCACCGCGATGCGCCGCCCGACGGGCGGCCCCAGGCCCAGCGCCGCGAACCAGTCGGCCCAGCCGGTCCAGGACGGGGCCTCTGCGGTGACATGCACGAGCGGCGCGCGGCGCAGCGCCTCAATGCCGTCGATCGCATGGCGCGCCGCGAAGGCGGGCGTGCCCGCGGCAAGGATCCGGTCGCGAAACAGAGAGTGATGCTCCGCGTCGTCGTCCGGTACGGGCCCGTAATGGATGCTCAGGGCCACGGGCGCTTCGGGCGCCCCGGAATCGCTGACCACCTGGGACACGTCCACCTCGGGGTGGCTCTTCCAGAAATCGGCGATCTGCGGCGTCAGCCAGAAGGCGCTCATCGCGGTCGTGGCATGGATCACCACGTCGTCGCTGTCCGAGTTGCCCTTCACGTCGGAAACGGCCTCGGAAATCCCCTCGAAGCCGCGTCGCAGCGCGACGAACAGATAGGCCCCCGTCTCGGTCAGGTCGACACCCCGGTGCTGGCGCCGGAACAGCGTGCGGCCCAGCTCCGATTCCAGCGCCCTGATCTGGTGGCTGACCGCCGCCGGAGTCACGTTCAGCTCGGCCGCCGCCTGCTTGAAACTCAGTTTCCGGGCAGCGGCCTCGAAACAGACCAGCGCGGTCATGGAGGGAAGGTCATACGGTCGGGCCATGACGTCGCGTTCGTTCAAGCGGATGTAGGAATCAGAACAGGTGAATCCAGCTCATCCAAGATGAAAATTTCTGCCGTTGTCAGAAAGCGTACGCGTCATTCAAGCATCAGGTCAATTCATCTTGATCGCACCGGGAGCGCAACCGATGACGCAGCCGTTGACCGACCTCCTTGCCCGCCGCAGTACCGGTTTCTCGCTCGAGCGACAGTTCTACACCGAACCTGCGGTCTTTGCTGCGGACCTCGACCACATCTTTTATTGCGACTGGCTGTTCGCGGCACCCGCCTGCCAGCTGACGAAGACCGGATCCTACCTGCGGCTGCGGATCGGCGCCTACAACGTCATCGTGGTGAAGGGCGCGGATGGCGCGATCCGGGCTTTCCACAATTCGTGCCGGCACCGCGGATCGACCCTGTGCCAGGCGACCGAGGGCCAGGTGGCCAAGCTCGTCTGCCCCTATCACCAGTGGACCTACGAACTTGACGGCCGGTTTCTCTGGGCACGCGACATGGGGCCGGATTTCGACCTATCGCAATACAGCCTGCGGCCGGTCCATCTGCGCGAACTCTGCGGCCTGATCTACATCTGCCTGGCCGAGGACGCGCCCGATTTCGATCCCTTCGCCGCGCTCGCGCGACCCTATCTGGAGGTGCACGACCTGCACCGGGCCAAGGTCGCGCATACGACCACGATCGTGGAAAACGCGAACTGGAAGCTCGTGTGGGAGAACAACCGCGAATGCTATCACTGCGGCGGCACGCACCCGTCGCTGTGCCGGTCCTTCCCGCTCGACCCCGAGATCGCGGGCGTGTCAGCGGACGGGGGCATCTCGCCCCGGCTTCAGGCGCATTTCGACGCCTGCGAGGCCGCCGGCGCCCCAGCCCGGTTCCGCATGGAGGGCGACGGCCAGTACCGCCTTGCCCGAATGCCCCTGCAGGAGGGCGCGCTGAGCTACACGATGGACGGCAAGCCGGCCGTGCGGCGCCCGCTGGGCCGCGTGGCCAAGCCCGACGCGGGATCGCTGCTTAAGTTCCACTACCCGTCGACCTGGAATCACTTCCTCCCGGATCACGCGCTGACCTTCCGCGTCACCCCGATCGGCCCGCAGGAGACCGAGGTGACGACGACCTGGCTGGTCGACCGCGACGCGGTTGAGGGCGTGGACTATGATCTCAAGCGGCTCACCGAGGTCTGGATCGCCACCAACGACGAAGACCGGCAGATCGTCGAGATGAACCAGGGCGGCGTGAACTCACCGGCCTACCGGCCCGGCCCTTACAGCGGCGAGCAGGAATCAGGCGTCGAACAGTTCGTCGACTGGTACGTCCGGACGATGCAGCGCCAGCTTGGCCCCCGCGCCGTCGCGGCGGAGTAGACCCATGACCGCGCACGCCCCCACCCTCGCCTTCTGGACCGATGCCGAGCCGCTGGAATGCGTGTCGACCCTGCCCGAGGCGCCGAACGTCGTCACCTTCACCTTCCAGGCGCCGTCGGGGGCGCTGTTCTGCTACAAGCCGGGCCAGTTCATCACGCTCGAGCTGCCGGTGCCGGGCGGGCCGCTGCACCGGACCTACACCATCTCGTCTTCCCCCTCGCGCCCGAGCTCCCTGACGATCACCGTCAAGGCGCAGGAGGGCTCGCTCGGAACGCGCTGGATGCTCGACAATCTGCGCCCGGGCATGCGGCTTCGCGCCACCGGACCGGGCGGGGCGTTCTCGTACCTGAACGTCGCGGCAGAGAAATACCTCTTCATCTCGGCCGGATCGGGCATCACGCCGATGATGTCGATGGCGACCCACATGTACGACGCGGGCCGCGATCCGGACATCGCCTTCATCAACTGCGCCCGCCGCCCGTCCGAGATCATCTTCCGCGAACGGCTGGAACACATGGCCTCGCGCATAACCGGGATCGAGCTCGCCTGGGTCGTCGAAGACAGCGACCGGTACCATCCGTGGACGGGATATCGCGGCTTCCTCAACCAGCTCATCCTGGGCCTCGCCGCGCCGGACTACCTCGAGCGCGAAGTGTTCTGCTGCGGGCCCGAGCCCTTCATGCAGGCGGTGCGCGAGGCGCTGTCGGGCCTCGGCTACGACATGGAGCGCTACCACCAGGAGAGCTTTCACGCGCCGCTGCCAGACACGGGCGACGTGCCCGAGGGCGTCACGCTCGACGATGCCGCGCGCGCCGAGATCGCGTTTGCCGCCTCGGGCGTCACCACCGAATGCGCCGAGACCGAAACCCTGCTTGCGGCAGCCCGCAATGCGGGCATCGTCATCCCCTCGGGCTGCACCTTCGGGGTCTGCGGCACCTGCAAGGTCAGGAAGACGGCCGGACAGGTCCACATGGTCCACAACGGCGGCATTACCGACGAGGACATCGCCGCGGGCTACGTGCTGGCCTGCTGTTCCAACCCGATCGGGCGTGTCACGCTCGACGTCTGAGACAGGGAGAGACCGATGAAGAACGACCCGCTTCTCCAGCCCTATCGGCTCAAGCACCTGACGCTGAAGAACCGGCTGATGATCACCGCGCACGAACCCGCCTACCCCGAAGATGGCATGCCCAAGGCGCGCTACCGAGCCTACCACGCGGAACGGGCGCGCGCCGGGGTTGCGCTGACGATGACCGCCGGTTCGGCCAGCGTGTCCCGCGACAGCCCGCCGGTGTTCAACAACATCCTCGCCTGGAAGGACGAGGTCGTGGACTGGATGCGCGAGCTCACCAACGAATGCCACGATCACGGCTGCGCAGTGATGATCCAGTTGACCCATCTCGGCCGCCGCACGCGCTGGGACAAAGGCGACTGGCTGCCCGTCATCTCGGCCGGGCACGAACGCGAACCTTCGCACCGCGCCTTTCCCAAGTTGGCCGAGGACTGGGATATAGACCGGCTCATCGCCGATTACGCCTCGGCCGCGCAGCGGATGCAGGCGGCCGGGCTCGACGGGATCGAGATCCAGGCCTACGGCCACCTGATGGACCAGTTCTGGTCGCCGCTGACCAACGCGCTCGACGGGCCGTATGGCGGCAACCTCGACAACCGGCTGCGCTTTACCTTCGAAGTGCTGCAGGCGATCCGCGACGCCTGCGGACCGGATTTCATCGTGGGCGTGCGCTATACCGGCGACGAGGATATGCCGGGCGGGCTGACGAAGCAGGACGGGATCGAGATCTCGCGCCGGCTGAAGGACAGCGGGCTGGTCGATTTCCTCAACGTCGTGAAGGGCCATATCGACACAGATGCCGGGCTTACCGACTTGATCCCGGTGCAGGGCATGGCCTCGGCCCCGCATCTCGACTTCGCCGGCGACATCCGTGCGGCCACGCAGTTTCCAACGTTCCACGCCGCCAAGATTCAGGACGTCGCCACGGCGCGACACGCCATCGCCTCGGGCAAGCTCGACATGGTGGGCATGACCCGCGCGCACATGGCCGACCCGCACATCGTGGCCAAGATCCTGCGCGGCGAAGAGGAGCGCATCCGCCCATGCGTGGGCGCGAATTACTGCCTCGACCGGATCTATCAGGGCGGCATGGCGCTATGCCTGCACAACCCGTCGACGGGCCGCGAACTGGAACAGCCGCACGAGATCGCGCGCGCTCCCGCGCCGCGCAAGGTCGTCGTCATCGGCGCCGGTCCCGCCGGGCTCGAGGCGGCGCGCGTCGCCGCCGCGCGCGGCCACGCGGTTGTCGTGCACGAGGCCGCGAACGACCCCGGCGGCCAAGTGCGCCTGACCGCGCAGACCGAACGACGGCGCGAGATGATGCAGCTGATCGACTGGCGGGTCGCGGAATGCGAGCGCTACGGCGTGACCTTCCGCTTCAACAGCTTCGCCGACGAGGCCGACGTGCTGGCCGAGCCCCCCGATGCCGTGATCGTCGCCACGGGGGGCCTGCCCCACACCGAGGTGCTGGCGGAAGGCGACGACCTCGTGGTGTCGGCATGGGACATCCTGTCGGGCGACGTGGCGCCGGGCCAGTCCGTGCTGATCTACGACGACGCCGGCGATTACGCCGGGCTCCAAGCGGCCGAGAAAATCGCCGCCACCGGCGCCCGGGTCGAAATCGTCACGCGCGACCGCACCATCGTGCCCGAGGTGATGGCCATGTCGCTGACGCCCTCGTTGCGCATCCTGCAGACGCTCGAAGTGACCTTCACGCCCATTTGGCGGCTCGACGCTGTGCGGCGCGACGGCAACCACCTGCTTGCCACGCTCGGCAGCGATTACGGCGCCATGACCCGCGAACGGCGGGTCGACCAGATCGTAGTGAACCACGCGACGCGCCCGCTGGACGATCTCTATTTCGACCTGCGCCCGGATTCGTCCAACCTAGGCGAGGTCGACTACGAGGCAATGGTCGCCGGGCAGCCGCAAGAGATCGCGCGCAACGCCGAGGGACGCTATCAACTGTTCAGGATCGGAGACGCGGTAGCGGCGCGCAACACGCACGCCGCGATATACGACGCGCTGCGGCTGGCGCGTACACTCTGAACGCAAAAAACGCCGGCCATGGGCCGGCGTTTCGCTGTTCGTCAGGATTGACCGGGATTACTGGGCCGCGGCGCGCGCCTCGTCCAGCCAGGCGTTCCAGCGATCCTGGTGCGCCGCGATCCACGCATCCGCGTGGCGTTCGATATCGGCCTCGGAATCCTCGCCATCGCGCATCAGAAGGTTTTGTGCGCTGATGTCGTTGGCCGAAAGCTCCATGATCTCGAACAGCGTGGCGGCGGCGGGGTTCGCCTCGGCGAAGTCGCGGTTCGCGATGATGCGCTGGTTGTTGGCCTGGAAGCCGTAATTCGTGCCTTCTGGCAGCGCGGTGTCGACGTCCGACCGCTCTCCGGGAAGCGACGAGAACGGCACTTCGCGCCAGACCACGTCTTCACCCGGGACCAGGACGCCCGACACCCAATAGGGCGTCCAGGTGTAGTACAGGACGGATTCACCGTTCTCGTAACGGGTGATCGTATCGGCGATGATCGCCGAATAGGAGCCTTGGTTGTGCGTGACGGTATCGCGCAGTTCGAATGCGTCGAGCTGGTGCTCGATCGCGAGCATGCTGATTTCTCTTCACAAGCAGGCGACGACCACGCCGAAGATCAGGGCAGCAATCCAGGCAAGCTCGGAGCCGGCATGGATGGTGGCGGAACGCTACGGCATCTCCGAGCAGACGGTCTGGAAGTGGCGGAAGCGAGATAGTGTCCATGATCGGAGCCACACCGCGCACAGGCTCCAGACCACACTCACGCCAGCCCAAGAGGCTGTGGCGGTGTCGTTGCGCAGGACCCTGCTGTCAATCGGCATCGAATTCTGACCCCCTATCGGCGTCCAATTTTGCCCCCCCGG
>NZ_JBELMH010000082.1:0-13300 GCF_042096055.1 Citreimonas sp.
CGACTGCGCCAGTGCCGCGAGCCCATCATGGCCCTTGCGGAAGTCCACGGGCTGCGTCGCCACCAGAATGCGCATCTTGTGCGACGGCAGCATCACAAGGGCTCTCCAAGTGCTCGGGCGATGTCGGCGATGCGCGCGGCAGGGGTTTCGGCATCGAGATGGATCACAACGTTGCCGAAGCTGATCCGGGCCTCGGACGGCGTGCGGGTGCCCCCGACATCACGAACCGCAGGCTCGGTGTCACATACGACCAGAGGCGCGAAGACCGCCTCGAGCTCATCGCCCTCCAGCACCGGCAGAACCAGATCTCCGTTCTTTGCGACGCGCCGCCACGCAGACAGCTGGTTGGGCTGGACCCCAAACCGCGCGGCGACATCCTTCACCGTGGCCCCAGCGCGCAAGGTCTCGGCAACGGCCTGCGCCTTCACTTCATCTGGCCAGCGCCGATGCCCCGACGCATGAATCTCCACTCCCAGCGATCTGAGAAACGCACTCGTAGCGCACATTGCGAAACGCACTCCTTGCCTCACGACAGGAAACACTTCGCAATGGATCAAGCCTGCCGAAAGGTGGGGCGCAGCCGCCGCTTACGGTGTGGCTCCGATCATGGACACTATCTCGCTTCCGCCACTTCCAGACCGTCTGCTCGGAGATGCCGTAGCGTTCCGCCACCATCCATGCCGGCTCCGAGCTTGCCTGGATTGCTGCCCTGATCTTCGGCGTGGTCGTCGCCTGCTTGTGAAGAGAAATCAGCATGCTCGCCCCCCGTCGCAAACCTCGCGCAGGATCGATCTTGCCTTGAAGAGGGCCGAGCGGCGAGGGTCTATGTGATCATCCGGGACACGGCATATAACAAAGTGGACACGCCGCATTCCGGCGTTTAAGGGCTCCGCGCCTCCGAGGAGAAGAACTTCGCGGCCTATGGCGACTGGAAGATGCCGCGGGTCAACGTGATCGCGGAAGGCGATCAGGTGGCCGCCTACCTCATCTTTGAAGGCATCCATGCCCGCAAACTGGATGGCATCCCTGCGTCAGGCCGCAAAGTTCGGTTCGCGCTCTTCATGAAATTGACGCTGAAGGATGGCCTCATCATCGAAAAGCGCGCATTTCGATCAAGCCAGCATCCGGCGGCAGATGGTCGGTTAACGCATCCACCGGGCAGAGGCTGCGGGATGTCGCGGGCTCTGCTCTCCGACCAGATGCGCTCCGAAGGGGCCCGTCACCTCTGTCTGGTGTCGGGCGCGTGCGTTTCCCGAGCGCAACAGACGCCAGCAATCCGTCGGCCGCCAGCGAAGCCTTTGCCAGCTCATTACGGCGACGACCCGCAACCAGCGATGCACTAACAATCAGATTGGACCACTCGGTTGGGGCAGCTCACACCGTTGCCGGGATCCGCTGCCTGCAACGAGTGGGTAAGGCCGGCAACGGAAGCATGAGAGAGCGCACCCCAATCTTCGGTTTCTTTACGCCATGCCTGCCTGAGGGCAGAAAGTTTCTGCTGCTCTAAACGATTCCGCCACCACCGCCGCCGGACTCCGGGCGCGTTTCGGCGACGGCGGCGCGATAGCCCGACCGGCGGAAGGTCGATACCGGGTCGATCGCGGCGCCCTTGTTCAGCCGCGCCATGCGCAGGATCGGCGTGACGTCGGTGCGGAAGGCGGACTTCAGCGTCTCGGACGCCATCAGCGCGTCGTTGTCGTCCTGGTAGCCCGCGAGACCCGCGCGATCGACCAGCAACGCCTGCGCGTAGGCGCGCTGCACTTCCATCGCGGAGTTCATCAGGCTCTCAATCGGGTCCGTGACGTTGTGGCTCTGGTCGAGCATGTGCGCGGGGTCAAAGCCCGGCGTGCCCTCGGCATCCACCAGCTCGTTGAAGACGAGGAACAGCCGGTAGGGATCGATCGCGCCGGTGTCGAGGTCGTCGTCGCCGTACTTGCTGTCGTTGAAGTGAAAGCCGCCGAGCTTGCCCGCGTGGATCAGCCGCGCGACGATCATCTCGATGTTCACGTTCGGCGCGTGGTGGCCGAGGTCGACGAGGCAGAAGGCCCGTTCACCCAGCGCCTGCGCGATCATGTAGTTGGTGCCCCAGTCCTGCACCACGGTCGAGTAGAAGGCCGGTTCGAACATCTTGTGCTCGGTGAACAACCGCCAACCGTCGGGCAGGCCCGCGTAGACCTGACGGACGCTGTCGAGATACCGGTCGAGCTGCCGGGTGAAGCTGGTCTGCCCGGGGAAGTTCGAGCCGTCGCCGACCCAGATCGTCAGCGCGTTCGAGCCGATCGTCTGCCCCAGTTCGATGCAGTAGAGGTTGTGCTCGACCGCCTGCGCGCGGGTCGCGGCGTCGGTGTGCGAGAGCGAGCCGAACTTGTAGCTGTGCGCCTGATCGGGCTGGTTCTGGAAGGTGTTGGAGTTCATCGCGTCGAACGTCAGGCCCGTCTCCTCGGCCTTGGCGACAAGGTCGGCGGGATCGGCGTCGTCCCACGGGATGTGCAGCGACACGCGCGGCGTGGCGCCGGTCAACTGGTGGATCACGCCGCAATCGTCGAGCTTATCGAAGATCGTCGCGGGCTCGCCCGTTCCGGGGAAGCGTGCGAAGCGGGTGCCGCCGGTGCCGACGCCCCAGGAGGGGATGGCCACGCCGTAGGCCGCGACCTTGTCCTTGATCGCCGCGATGTCGATGCCGCGGCGCGACAGGTGCTCGCCGAGCGCGTCGTAGTCGGTGCGCAACGCGGCTTCCGTCGCCTCGTTGGCCGCGGTGATGGTGCTTTCGTCGATCATGGTCCCTCCCAGCCGGCTGCCGCCCGGCGCCCGGGCGGCAGCCGGTCCTTAGCGCGTGAATGCCTGTACGTTGCCGGCGTCGACGTTCAGGATGTTGCCCGTCGATTTCGAACTGGTGTCCGCGGCGAAGAAGTAGCACGCCTCGGCGATGTCTTCGGGCAGGACCGAGCGCTTGAGCAGCGAGCGTTCGCGGTACATCTCCTCGAGCCCCTCCTTGTCGGTGCCATAGGTCGCTGCGCGCTGGTCGAGCCATTCGCCGGACCAGATCTTCGAGCCGCGCAGCACCGCGTCCGGGTTCACCACGTTCACGCGGATCCCTTCCGGCGCGCCTTCGAGCGCCAGGCATCGGGCCAGGTGGATTTCCGAGGCCTTGGCCGTGCAGTAGGCCGAAGCGCCGGGCGAGGCAGCAAGGCCGTTCTTCGAGGCGACGAAGACGATCGACCCGCCGATCCCCTGCGCCTTGAGGACGCGGAACGCCTCGCGCGCGACCAGGAAATAGCCGGTCGATAGGATCGACATGTTCCTGTTCCACAGCTCGAGCGTCGTGTCCTCGACCTTGGCCGATGAGGCGATGCCGGCGTTGGAGACGACGATGTCGACGCCGCCGAATTCGACGGCCATGTCTGCATAGGCGGCGGCGACTGCGTCTTCCGAGGTGACGTTCATTTCGACGCTGCGCACCATGTCCTTGCCGAAGCGCGCCGTCAGAGCGTCGCGCGTCGCGCCAAGAGCCTCGGCGTCGATGTCGGCCAGCACCACGCAGGCCCCCTCCGACAGGTAGCGCTCGGCCGTGGCGGTGCCGATGCCGCCAGCGCCGCCGGTGACGATGGCGATGCGGCCCGCAAGGCTCTTGGGCTTCGGCATGCGCTGCAGCTTGGCCTCTTCGAGCAGCCAGTACTCGATATCGAAGGCTTCCTGCTCGGGCAGGCCCTGATATTCGCTGACCGCGTCCGACCCGCGCATCACGTTGATGGCGTTGACGTAGAACTCGGCCGAGATCCTCGCCGTCGCCTTGTCCTTGGCGAAGGTGATCATGCCGACGCCGGGAACGAGGTAGACGACCGCGTTGGGGTCGCGCATCGCCGGGCTGTCGGCGTGCTTGCAGCGCTCGTAATAGGCGGCGTAGTCGGCGCGGTAATCCTCGATTATGCCGCGCAGGCGGTCGAGCGTGCCGTCGATGTCCGGGTTCGACGGGCTGAAGTCGACGACGAGCGGTCGGATCTTGGTGCGCAGGAAATGGTCGGGGCACGAGGTCCCGAGCGCGGCGAGGCGCGGCATGTCGCGCGCGCCGACGAAGTCCAGCACCGCGTCCTGATCGTCGAAGTGACCGACCTTGTGGCTGCCGTCCGAGATCATGCCGCGGATCGCGGGCATCAGTGCCGCGGCGACGCGACGGCGCTCGGCCTCGGGCAGGGACGGGTGCGCCTCACCGCCGAAGGCCGGCATGCCTGCTGTCTCCTGCTCGAACCACGCGATGGCGCGATTGATCGTGTCGATCGTCAGCGCGTAGCACTGCTTGGCGTCATCCGCCCAGGTGAAGAGTCCGTGGCTTTCAAGCACGACGCCCTTGGCCTCGGGGTTCTTGCGGCAGAAGTCTTCCAGCCAGAGACCGAGCTCGTAACCGGGCTTCTTCCAGGGCAGCCAGCCGATCTCGTCACCGAAGATCTTCTGCGTCAGCTCCTTCGAGTTCTTCGACGCGGCGATCGCGATGATCGCGTCGGGGTGGACGTGATCGACGTGCTTCTTCGGAACGTAGGCGTGCAGCGGCGTGTCGATCGAGGCGGCGCGCGGGTTCAGGGCGAAGGTGCAGTGGGGCAGGTAGCCCACCATCTCGTCCTCGTGTGCGGGGCCGCGATAGAGCCCCTTCAGCGCCTCGAGCCTGTCCATGTAAAGCGTGGAGAAGCCGGACTTGTCGATCGTGCCGATGTCGCCGCCCGAGCCCTTGACCCACAGCACCTCGACCGCGTCTCCGGTCAGCGGGTCGGTTTCCATCACCTTGGCCGAGGTGTTCCCGCCGCCGTAATTGGTGACGCGCTTGTCCGAGCCAAGCAGGTTGGAACGGTAAAGCAGCTTGTCCGACTCGCTCATCCCTGACGCTTTCGCGTCGTCCCACAGGTATTCGAGCCCCGTCGCGGACGCGGTCTTGAGCATGGCGTATCCTCCCATCGGGCCCGCCTCGGGCCGGTCGTAATTCGCAGGCAGCATCGGCGGCGGTCCGGCCAATGTCAATCATAAACGATCACAAACAATCATTATGCGGGTGCAGAAAGACCTAATTCGATCATTTATGATTGACAATGATCGAATGGCAGCGCCATGCTGCCTCTTCAAGGGAGCCATTCATGCACGAGAACGAGCGTCATCGCGTCATCCTGTCCGCCGTTGAGGCCAAGCCGTTCGTGTCGGTGGCCCAGATGGTCGAGATGACCGAGTCGTCTGAGGCGACCATCCGGCGCGACATCGCCACCCTGCACATGCAGAAGAAGCTGCGGCGCGTGAGGGGCGGGGCCGAGTCGGTCGCGCCGACCGCGGTGACCGGGCTTCTGGGGCGGCCGTTCTCGGTGAACCAGTCCAAGCACGCGGCGCAGAAGCGCGCCATCGGGCGCGCTGCGGTGGTCCTGCTCGAAGACGGCGAGTCGGTGATCATCAACGGCGGCACGACCACGTTCCAGATGGTTCACCCGCTGGCCACACGGCGCTGCCAGGTGTTCACCAACTCTTTCCCGATCGCCGAGCACCTGCTGAAGCAGACCAGGAACACCGTCGTGCTGCCCGGTGGGACGATCTACCGCGAGCAGAACATCATCCTGTCGCCCTTCGACAACGACGTGACCCGGAATTTCTACGCGAAGCGCATGTTCATGGGCTGCCAGGGGATCGCGCCACTGGGGATCATGGAGCCCGATCCGCTGGTGATCCAGTCCGAGCAGAAGCTGATTGGGCAAGCCGAAGAGGTGGTGATCCTTGCCGACAGTTCGAAGTTCGACAAGCGGTCGAGCCTGATCCTGTGCCCGCTCGATCGCGTGCACACGGTCATCACCGATGACCGCGTGAAGGATGCCCACGCCGCGATGCTGGAAAGCGCGGGCGTGAAGCTGATCGTGGCGCGTGTAAGCGCCGCGGAGGAGACGGCCGAGGCGGGATAAACGCACGGCCAAGTTCGCCAGTCATTTCAAGGGAGGAAAGCAAATGACACTGACCAGACGTTTCGCCATCGGACTCGGGCTTGCCGCGTCGCTGATGGGCACCACCGCAATGGCGCAGGACCCGGTGCGCATCGCGCTCGTAGCCAAGTCGCTGGGCAACGGCTTCTTCGAGGCGGCCGCCCGCGGCGCCGAGGAAGCGGCCGAGGAACTCGGCAACACCGAGATCATCTATACCGGCCCGACCTCGACCACGGCCGAGGGCCAGATCGAGGTGATCAACAGCCTGATCGCGCAGCGCGTCGACGCCATCGCGATCTCGGCCAACGATCCCGACGCTGTCGTGCCGGCGCTTGAAAAGGCGATGCAGCGCGGGATCACCGTTATCTCGTGGGATTCGGGCGTGGCACCCGAGGGGCGCGAGATGCACCTCGCCCCGTCCTCGGACGAGTTGATAGGCAAGACGATCATCAAGCTGGCGGCCGATCACCTGCCGGAAGGCGGCGAAGTCGCGGTCCTGTCGGCGACCTCGACCTCGACGAACCAGAACACCTGGATCGCCGAGATGGAGAAGGTCATGGACCAGTATCCGGACATCGAAGTGGTGGCGACGGTCTACGGCGACGATCTGGCCGACAAGTCCTATCGCGAGGCGCAGGGCCTCATGCAGACTTATCCCGACCTCGACGCCATCATTGCGCCGACGTCAGTGGGTATCGTCGCAGCCGCACAGGCGGTGCAGGACGCTGGCAAGGTGGGCCAGGTCAACGTGACCGGACTGGGCCTGCCGTCCGAGATGGCGGGCGCGATCGAAAGCGGCGCGTCGAAGTCCTTCGCCATCTGGAACCCGGTCGACCTGGGCTACACCACGGCGATGATCGCGCACGCGCTGGCCACCGACGAGGCGACGGCAGAGCCGGGCGCCGAGATCGACACCGGCCGCATGGGCAGCGTGACGCTGGACGACGACAACCAGGCCGCCATGTCCGAGCCGTTCACCTACGACGCAAGCAACATCGACGAGTTCAAGAGCATTTTCTGAATCCGTCGCGCGCGGGGCTTTGCGGCCCCGCGCCACCTGCTTCCTTCACCACCGGCCTCCGGGGGATCGATGAACCATTCCAGCGAAAAGGCTCGTGACGTCCCGGTCACGGCCGATCCGGTGCTACGCCTGTCGGGCATCACCAAGACCTTCCCCGGCGTGCGCGCACTGGGCGACGTGGAACTTGCGCTCTACGCCGGGCAGGTAACTGCGCTTGTGGGCGAGAACGGCGCCGGCAAGTCGACGCTCGTGAAGATCCTGACCGGCATCTATCAGCCCGATGAGGGCGTGATCGAGGTCGACGGACAGGCGCGGCGTTTCCCCGTCGCCACCGCCGCGTCCGAAGCCGGCGTGACAGCGATACACCAGGAGACCGTGCTGTTCGACGAGTTGACGGTCGCCGAGAACATCTTTCTGGGGCACGCGCCGCGCGGCCGGTTCGGCCTGATCGACTGGACCGCGATGAACGCTCGCGCGCAGGAGATCCTGACCCGGATCGGCGCGCGGATCAGCCCGGCGACGCCCCTGCGCGAGCTTGGCATCGCGTCCAAGCACCTTGTCGCCATCGCCCGCGCGCTGTCCGTGGAGGCCCGCGTCGTCGTCATGGACGAACCGACCGCCGCGCTATCCTCGGCCGAGATCGAGGAGTTGTACGACCTGGTCGAACGCCTGAAGGGCGAGGGCAAGGCAATCCTTTTCATCTCGCACAAGTTCGACGAGATATTCCGCATCGCCGACCGCTACACCGTCTTCCGCGACGGCGAGATGGTCGACGCGGGCATGATTGCGGACGTGACCGAGAACCAGCTGGTCGAGAAGATGGTCGGCCGCGCGGTCGACACGATCTTCCCGCAGCGGCACAGCAGCCCGGGCGAGCCTGTCCTGACCGTGGCGGGTTATTCCCACCCGACCGAGTTCGCGGATATCGGGTTCAGCCTGCGCCGGGGCGAGATCCTGGGCTTCTATGGCCTCGTCGGCGCCGGACGGTCCGAATTCATGCAGGCACTGTTCGGCGTGACGAAGCCGTCCAAGGGTGCCTGCCGCATCGACGGCAAGATCGCGGTGATCCGCTCTCCGGCCGAGGCGATCCGGAAGGGAATCGTCTACGTCCCCGAGGATCGCGGTGCGCAGGGCGCGGTGACCGCCATGCCGATCTTCCAGAACGTCACGCTGCCCTCGCTCAAGGCGACCTCGCACAAGGGCTTCGTGCGCATGGCCGAGGAATTCGCGCTCGCGCGGAAATACACCGAGCGGCTGGACCTGCGCGCCGCATCGCTCGACCAGAACGTGGGCGACCTTTCGGGCGGCAACCAGCAGAAGGTCGTCATCGCCAAGTGGCTGGCGACTCAGCCCAAGGTCATCATCCTCGACGAGCCAACGAAGGGCATCGACGTGGGTTCGAAGGCCGCGGTGCACGCTTTCATGGCCGAACTGGCCGCCGAGGGGTTATCGGTCATCATGGTCAGCTCGGAGATCCCCGAAATCCTCGGCATGTCGGACCGAGTGATCGTCATGCGCGAGGGGCGGATCGCGGCCGAGTTCGACCGCGAGGGCCTGACGCCGGAGACGCTGGTGCGGGTGGCTGCCGGCTATGGCGGAGAGGCGGCGGCATGAGACGGCTTTCTTCGCACCGTTCGCCTGCGCCTCGTCGCAACGACCGCTCGATCACCCCTTTCACCCGGAGCACCGCATGATCCGCGACTTCATCAAATCGCGCGAGGCGATCCTCGTCGGAGCGCTCATCGCGCTGATCCTGCTGGTCGAATTCCGGTTCTCGGGCTTCGCGAGCCCCGGCAACCTGGCCCGCGTGTTCAACGACACCTCGATCCTGATCATCCTCGCGCTCGGGCAGATGCTGGTGATCCTGACGCGCTGCATCGACCTTTCGTTGGCTTCGAACCTTGCCCTGACGGGCGTGG
Organism: Citreimonas sp.; assembly: GCF_042096055.1. Lineage (NCBI taxonomy): Bacteria > Pseudomonadati > Pseudomonadota > Alphaproteobacteria > Rhodobacterales > Roseobacteraceae > Citreimonas > Citreimonas sp. The sequence goes on from NZ_JBELMH010000082.1 coordinate 8,883, forward strand.
TCACGGCGATGATCAACGCCGCTATGCCGGGCGTGCCGGTGGTCGCGCTCATCGCTCTGGCCGTGGGACTCGGCACGCTCATGGGCATGTTCAACGGCATCCTCGTGTGGAAGCTCGACATTCCGCCCATCGTCGTCACGCTCGGCACGTTGACGATCTACCGCGGGCTGGTCTTCCTGATCTCGGGCGGCGAATGGGTGAACAGCCACGAGATGGGCGAAGCCTACAAGGCGCTGCCACGCTTCGATTTCTTGGGCCTGCCGGTCCTGGCGTGGATGGCCATCGCCGTCATCGCGGGCTTCGCCGTGCTCGTGAACCGGACGTCGCTCGGGCGCGCGTTCTACGCCGTGGGCGGCAACCCGCATGCAGCGGTCTATACCGGCATCGACGTCGGCCGCACGCGCTTTGCCGCCTTCACCATCGCCGGCGGGTTGGCCGGCCTGTGCGGCTATCTGTGGGTGTCGCGCTACGCGGTCGCCTATGTCGATGTTGCCGGCGGGTTCGAGTTGGATGTAGTGGCGGCCTGCGTGATCGGTGGCATCTCGATCGCCGGCGGCTTGGGAACGGTGACCGGCGCTGTGCTGGGCGCGCTCTTCCTCGGCGCGATCAAGAACGCGCTGCCAGTCGCGGGCATTTCGCCCTTCTGGCAGCTCGCCATTTCGGGCGCCGCGATCATCATTGCCGTGGCCTTCAACGCGCAGTCGAGCCGCAAGCAGGGCCGCATCATCCTGAAATCCGCGGAGCACGCGTCATGAGCCTTGCCGAAGGAACCCGCCCCCGCAATCTTCCGGATCGCCTGACCGGGCGTGGCCAGCGCGTCCTGAGAAGCTGGGAGCTTCTACTATTCGTGATCGCGGTGCTGATCTTTCTCGCCAACACGCAGGCGAGCCCGTATTTTCTCGACCCGTGGAACCTGTCGGACGCGACGTTCAACTTCACCGAGAAGGCGATGATCGCCTTCGCTATGGCGCTGCTCATCATCGCTGGAGAGATCGACCTGTCGGTCGCGGGCATCATCGCGCTGGCCTCGACAGCGATGGGCTGGGCGCTGCAATACGGGATCGGCACGCCGGGCCTCGTCGCCATCGGCCTCGCCGTGGGGCTGCTGTGCGGCGCTCTCAACGGCGCGCTGGTCACGCGGCTTGGTCTGCCGTCCATCGTGGTGACCATCGGCACTATGAGCCTGTTCCGCGGGATCAGCTACATCGTGCTCGGCGACCAAGCTTTCAACGGCTATCCGGAAAGCTTTGCCTGGTTCGGGCGCGGCTACGTCTTCTGGGTGATCTCGTTCGAGCTGACGCTGTTCGCGGTCTTCGCGCTGATCTACGGCGTGGTGCTGCACAAGACGAATTTCGGCCGGCACGTCTACACGATCGGCAACAACCCGGTAGCCGCGCGCTTTTCCGGCATCCGCGTCGAGCGGGTCAAGATGATCCTGTTCCTGCTCACCGGCCTCATGTCCGGCATCGCGGCGATCTGCCTGACCGCGCGGCTCGGCTCGACCCGGCCCTCTATTGCGTATGCCTGGGAGCTCGAGGTCGTCACCATGGTCGTCTTGGGCGGCGTATCGATACTGGGCGGCGCGGGGTCGATCCTGGGCGTGGTTCTCGCCGCGCTGGTGATGGGCATGGTGACCTTCGGGCTGGGGCTGCTGAACGTGCCGGGCATCGTCATGTCGATCTTCATCGGCGCGCTGCTGATCGGGGTCATCGCCCTGCCGCGTCTGGTAACGAAGCTGCGGAGGCAGTGATGGAGAAGATCGCCTTCCGCATGACCCTTCTTCCCGGCATGGAGGCCGAATACCGGCGCCGCCACGACGCGATCTGGCCGGACCTGGTGGTACTTCTGCGCGAGGCCGGGGTGCAGGATTACTCGATCCACCTCGACCCCGAGACGAACGCGCTGTTCGCGGTGCTGTGGCGGAGCGGCGATCACCGCATGGACGACCTGCCAAACCACCCGGTGATGCAGAAATGGTGGGCTCACATGGGCGACGTCATGGAGACGAACCCGGACAATTCGCCCAAGGTGGTGGACCTGCGGACAATGTTCCACCAGCCATGATCGGACCGCGCCACATCGCCGTCATCGACGTAGGCAAGACTAACGCGAAGCTCGCCCTCGTCGACGCCGGCACCCTGCGCGAGATCGCGGTCGAGATACGGCCCAACAAGGTCCTGCCGGGACCGCCTTGGCCACATTTCGACCTCAACGGGCACTGGAGTTTCTTTCTCGACGCGCTGTCCCGTTTTCATGCCGCGCACGGGGTCGACGCCATTTCCGTGACGACCCACGGGGCCTCTGCCGTATTGCTCGACGCGAATGGCGACCTCGCTGCGCCGATGCTGGACTACGAACATGACGGGCCGGACACGGTGCGGGCCGCCTACGATGCGTTGCGGCCCGACTTCGCCGTGACCGGATCGCCGCGGCTGCCGATGGGGCTGAACCTCGGCGCGCAGCTGCACTGGATGCTCGGCGTCGATCCCGGTCTCGACGCGCGGCTCGCGCATGTCATCGCGTATCCGCAATACTGGGGCTTTCGTCTGACCGGAGAGTTCGCGACCGACACGACGTCGCTCGGCTGTCATACCGATCTGTGGGAGCCGTGGACCGGCCGGCCTTCGGCCCTGGTCGAGCGGCTGGGTCTCGCGCAGCGCCTGGCACCGGCCAGGCACGCCGCCGATATCCTCGGCACCCTCACGACCGAGGTGGCGCGGAAGACGGGGCTGTCGCCGCAGACGCCGGTGGCTACGGGCATCCATGACAGCAACGCATCGCTCTATCCGCACATCCTGTCACGCACGCCACCGTTCTCCGTCGTCTCGACCGGAACATGGGTGGTCGCAATGGCGGTCGGCGGGGCGCCGGTCGCGCTCGATCCCGCCCGTGACACACTGGTCAACGTCGACGCGCTGGGAAATCCCGTGCCGTCCGCGCGATTTATGGGCGGACGGGAATACGACACGATCCGCAGCGGCCGGATCGCGGCGCCCGATGCCGGCGATCGCCAAGCCTTGCTGTCGGGCGGACTGCGCCTGTCGCCATCGGTCGTGCCCGGCTCCGGCCCGTTCCAGGGCCGGTCTGGCGGTTGGTCCTGTACGCCCGAAACGGACGGGCAGGCAATGCTGGCCCTGTCCTGGTACCTCGCGTTGATGACTGAAGAGTGCCTAACCCTCGCGGGGGCTGCGGGGCCGGTCGCCGTCGAAGGGCCGTTCGCGCGGAACGCGGGCTATCTCGACATGCTGGCGGCCCTGCGCCCGGACAGCGTGATTGCGATGGGATCGGCGACCGGCACCAGCGCCGGTGCGGCTTTGCTTTTCGCTGGCAGGGGCGAGCAAGCCGGCGGGACGCGTATCACGCCGTCGGACAAAGCGGCGCTGCGCGAATATGCAGTCGAGTGGCAGCAGGCCGCCAGAAGCGAGACAGCATCTTTGGTATAGCCAGCCCCTTAATGCTGTCACGTTAGCTGCTGATGTGCACGCGGTAGACACCGGAATGGGGCGCATGATAACCCTGCTGGACAACTGTAGGAAATCCCTGCGAAGATGGGGGGATTGTAGGTCTTGCGCCGCTTCGCGGACGGCGAAGAAAACATCGTGAGTTATTAACCGCGGATGTGACTGGATCAAATTGGCGGAATGTCCGCTTCCAACGTAGGACCGAAGCGCGCTCGAGACTGTAGCGAACGACTGCACGTAGCCCTATTTGCCGTACTTAAGGAACGTCTGAATTACAGCCTCGGCCTCGCCGAGGATCAGTCACTCGGGCTGTAAAAGCGTCTCGCGCAGCCCAAACGCGACAGATCTCGTCGGCTTCGACGCCCATGACGGCCCAAAATGGAGTCTTCAGACAGACTCCGCCTCATGCCATCAGCTTCCGTCGCACGAGGAACAGGTTGCCGAGGGCGAACAGCGTGAAGAGTTGTGCGTGGTTCTTGGTCAGCCCCCGGTAGCGGGTCTTCAAATAACCGAACTGGCGCTTGAGCACGCGGAATGGATGCTCGACCCGGGCACGGACCATCGCGATGATGCGGTTGATGTCCGCGTCGATGGGGTCGAGTGCGGCGCCCTTGGGCGCCTTTCGCATGACGCCCCAGAACTTGCCGGGACCGGAAAATGCGGCCTCGCGCGCAGCACTGACATAGCCCTTGTCCGCCCACACCGATGTCTCTTTGCTATGCAGGAGCTCATCCCAGATCTGGCTGTTATGTACCTTCGCCGTCGTGGTCTCGAGGCTGTGCACGATGCCGCTATCGGCGTCGACGCCGACGTGCGCTTTCATCCCGAAAAACCAGTCATTCCCCTTCTTCGTCGACGACATCTCCGGGTCGCGCGCCTTGGCTTCGTTCTTGGCCGAGGACGGCGCGTCGATGATTGTCGCATCTACGAGCGTGCCTGAGCGCAGGGTGATGCCCT
>NZ_JBELMH010000083.1:0-2680 GCF_042096055.1 Citreimonas sp.
GTCCCCGAGGCCGAGCGTTTCGCTCTTGCTCGGGCTGCCCGACGCCGTGGCCAGGATGAGGTTCAGGATCTCGCGGCCCTTGTCGCCCAGGTCGACCCCGCGCATCACGTCGCCGCAGTTCAGGTCCATGTCGTCCTTCATGCTTTCGTAAAGCCGGTCGTTCGTGGCGAGCTTCAGCGTCGGCGCGGGCTTCGAGCCGAAGGCCGAGCCACGCCCCGTGGTGAAGACGACGATCTGCGCCCCGCCCGCGATCTGGCCCGTGGCCGAGACGGGGTCGTAGCCCGGCGTGTCCATGAAGACGAGACCACGCGCCCTCACCTGCTGCGCATAATGATAGACGGCATTGAGCGGCGTCGAGCCCGCCTTGGCCACCGCGCCCAGAGACTTTTCCAGGATCGTCGTCAGCCCGCCCGCCTTGTTTCCGGGCGACGGGTTGTTGTCCATGCTGCCGCCGTTCATCTCGGTGTAGCTTTCCCACCACGCGATCCGTTCCAGCAGCTTCTCGGCGACGTCGCGGCTTGCGGCGCGGCGCAGCAGAAGCTGTTCGGCGCCGTAGATCTCGGGCGTCTCGGACAGGATCACCGTTCCGCCGCCGGCAACGATCAGGTCGCACGCCTTGCCGAGCGCGGGGTTCGCCGTGATCCCGGACAGCCCGTCCGAGCCGCCGCATTGCAGCGCCACGGTCAGCTCCGACAGCGGCCGCGCCGCGCGCTCTACCGCGTCGACCTCGGGCAGCATCGCCTCGACCCGCGCGACGATCCGGGCGATCGTCGCCAGCGTGCCGCCGGCCTCCTGGATCGTCAGGCCGTGAAAGCGTTCCTCGCCCGTGGCGTCGAACATCTGCTTCATCCGGGCAATCTGCATGACCTCGCACCCGAGGCCCACGAACAGGGCCGCGCCCACGTTGGGATGCGTCGCATGGCCCCAGAGCACGCGCTGCAGGTTCTCCCACCCCGGCCCTTCCGAGGCCATGCCGCAGCCGGTTCCGTGGGCGAAGGCGACGACTCCGTCGACATTCGGGAAGCCCTCGAAGATCCCCGAACGGTTCAGGCGGTCGGCCGCCTGCCGGATGACCGTGGCCGAGCAATTCACCGTCGCGACCAGCGCCACGTAGTTGCGCGTGCCGACCCGCCCGTCGCTGCGGACGTAGCCGCGGAATTGCCGCGCCGGATCGGCGGGAATGGTTGCGCGGGCGGCGTCGAGGTCGGCGTCGATGGCGTAGTCGCGGTCATGGGCGCCGATGGCGCAGTTGTGGGTATGGACGTGCGCGCCCTGCGCGATGGCCTCGGTCGCGTAGCCGATGATCTGGCCGAACTTCCGGATCGGGGCGCCTGCCGCAATGGCGTGGCGGGCAAGCTTGTGCCCCGCCTGCACCGTCCCGGCCAAGGGCGCGCCGCGGCCGAGCGGCGTCTCGCCCTCGCGTGCGCGGTCGGTGAGGATCGCCACGTCGTCGCCCGGGTCCAGCACCAGCGCCTGCATCACGTCCCTCCGTAGGACAGACCCGCGATCACGCCGCGCAGCTCGGCCAGTCCGCGCATCCGCCCGATCAGCGGATAGCCGGGATGGGTCTTGCGCCCCAGATCCGAAAGCAGCGCCTGCCCGTGGTCGGGCCGGAACGGGATCTGCGCATCCGCGCGTCCTTCGGCTGTGCGCCGCGCCTCCTCGTCCAGCAGCGCCGCGATCAGCGCGGGCATGTCCGTATCGCCCTCCAGATGCGCCGCCTCCTGGAACGAGCCGTCGGGCTCCTTCGCGACGTTGCGCAGGTGCGCGAAGTGGATGCGCCCGGCAAAGCGCCGCGCGATGGCGGGCACGTCGTTGGCAGGGTTCGCCCCCAGCGAGCCGGCGCACAGCGTCAACCCGTTGGCGCGGCTGTCGGCCATGTCCAGTGCGGTGGCGATGTCGTCTTGGTTCGACACGATGCGCGGCAGGCCCAGCAACGGGCGCGGCGGGTCGTCGGGGTGCACGCACAGACGCAGACCCAGCTCTTCGGCCGCCGGGGTCACCTCGTCCAGGAAGCGGCGGAAGGTGGCGCGCAGATCGTCGGCGCCGAAGCCTGCCCAGGGCTGCAACGCCTCGCGCAGGCCGGCGACGTCGTAGCGCGCATAGGCGCCGGGCAGTCCCGCCATGATCGCGGTCAACAGCCGGTCACGCTCGGCCTCGTCCGCCGTGCGGTCCAGAGAGGCGGCCGCGTGCAGCACGTCGCGCGGATAGTCGGCTTCCGCGCCGTCGCGGCCCAGCATGTGGACCTCGAAGAACGCCATCTCGACCGACGAGAAGCGCAGCGCGTGCCCGCCCGCCGGCAGCGGGGCGTCAAGCCGCGTGCGCGTCCAGTCGAGCAAGGGCATGAAGTTGTAGCAGACGACCTCGATGCCCTCGGCGGCGAGGTTCGCCATGCTCTGGCGGTAACGCGCGAAGAGGCCCGACAGGTCGCCCTCGCCGCGCTTGATGTCCTCGTGCACCGGCAGGCTTTCCACAACGGCCCAGTGCAGGTTGCCCGGCGCGGCGGCGATCTCGGCCTTGCGCACGGCGATCGCCTCGCGCGGCCAGACCGCGCCGTAGGGGATGTCGTGCAGGGCGGTCACGATGCCCGACGCGCCCGTCTGGGCGATCTCGGGCAGGGTCACGTCGTCCAGCGGACCGAACCAGCGCCACGTCTCGATCATCGCACGTACTCCGCCAC
>NZ_JBELMH010000083.1:2780-13259 GCF_042096055.1 Citreimonas sp.
TCGTCCAGCGGACCGAACCAGCGCCACGTCTCGATCATCGCACGTACTCCGCCACTGTCGCCCTGGAGCCCCTCGCCTGCAGCCGCTCGAACGCCGATGTGACGGCCTCGCGGAACCGCGCGTCTTCGGCGAGCGCCGCGTCGAAGACCTCGCGCTGTGCCAACAGGGCGCCGACCTTGTCCCATACGCCGTCGGCGCCGGCGGACGCGGCACGCAGCGTGTCCGCCAGGGGATCACGCACGTCGATCGCCTTTCCGTGTTCGTCCACGCCGCCCACATATGTCATCCACGCCGCCACAGCGAGGCACAGCCCCTCGGGCACGCGGCCGGCGGCAAGGTTGTCGCGGATGGTCCCAAGGATGCGCTGGGGCAGTTTCTGGCTGCCGTCCATGGCGATCTGCCATGTCCGGTGCTGGATCGCGGGGTTGCGATACCGGTCCAGCAGCGCCGCGCAATAGGCAGGCAGGTCCTCGCCCTCGGGCGGCGTCAGCGTCGGGACGATCTCGTCGGCCCAGAGCCGTTCGCACAGCCGTGCGAAATCCGCATCGGCGGTGGTCTCGGCGATGGTCTCGTAACCCGCGAGGTAGCCGAGGTAGGCCAGCGTCGAATGCGTGCCGTTGAGACAGCGCAGCTTCATCAGCTCGTGCGCCTCGACCGAGGCGACAATCTGCGCGCCGGCGGCCTCCCACGCCGGGCGGGGGCCCGCGAAATCGTCCTCGATCACCCATTGGCGGAACGGCTCGTGCACCACGCACGCCGGATCGCGATAGCCTTCGGCCTGTTCCAGCGCGTCGATGTCGGCTTCGGTGGTGGCGGGCGTGATCCGGTCGACCATCGTGGCGGGAAAGCGCCCGTGATCCTCGATCCAGCGGGCGAGATCCGCATCGGTGCGCCGGGCGAATTCCGTGACGACGCCGCGCGCCAGCGGGCCGTTCGACGGCAGGTTGTCGCAGCTCAGCACCGTGAAGGGACGCAGGCCCGCGTCCTTCCGCCGGGCCAGCGCCGCGACGATGAACCCGGGCGCCGAACGCGGCGCATCGAGCGCGGCCAGGTCGTGGGAGATGTCGGGATGATCGGCGTTCATCCGCCCGGTCGCAGGATTGTGGCAGTACCCCTTCTCGGTGATCGTGAGCGAGACGACATGTACGTCCGGGTCGGCCATGGCGGCGATCACGGCCTCCGGATCCTCGGGTGCCACCAGCACGTCCGAGACAGACCCGATGACGCGGGCCTGCCGCCCCTCGGGCGAAAGCGTGACGGACGTGTAGGCACAGCCTTGGGCCTTCAGCTCGTCGCGCGCCGTGGCGCTACGCAGGCTGACGGCACGGATGCCCCAGTCGCCCCCCGCTCTGGCCATCGCCTCGTCGGTGTAGACGGCGTTGAAGGCCCGGAAGAACGCGCCGGGGCCCAGATGCACGATCCCGATCTTCGGGGCCGCGCCGTCGCGTGTCAGTCTAGCGGGCAAGCCAGCCTCCATCCACGTTCAGGACCGCGCCGGTCACGTAATTCGCCGCCGGCGTGCACAGGAACGTCACCGCCCCCGCGATGTCCGCCGGATCGCCCCAGCGCCCGGCAGGGATGCGGCCGAGGATCTCCGCCGCGCGTTTCGGATCGTTGCGCAGCGCCTCGGTGTTGTTCGTGGCGATATAGCCGGGCGCCACGGCGTTGACGTTGATGCCCTGCCCCGCCCATTCGTTGGCGAAGATCTTGGTCAGCCCCGCGACCCCGTGCTTCGTGGCGGTGTAGGCCGGCACGCGGATGCCGCCCTGAAAGGACAGCAGCGACGCGATGTTGACGATCCGCCCCGGCGCGCCGCGCGCGATCGCGGCCTTCGCGAAGGCCTGGCACAGCAGGAAGACCGCCTTGAGGTTCACGTCCATCACCGCGTCCCAGTCGGCCTCGGAATAGTCGACCGAGTCCGCGCGCCGGATGATGCCCGCGTTGTTGACGAGGATGTCGAGATCGCCGGCCTGCCCCAGCCGCGCCGCCGCCGCGACGGGATCGGACAGGTCCAGCATCATCGTCTCGCCCGCGCCGCCCGACCGTTCGATCAGGCCAAGCGTTTCGTCGCAGGACGACCGGCCGGCCGCGATCACGTGGGCGCCGGCCTCGGCCAGGCCCACGGCAACCGCCTGACCGATGCCGGTATTCGCACCGGTGACCAGCGCGCGCGCGCCGTCGATGCGGAAGGCGCGGCTCATCGCAGCGCCTCCATCGGGACCATGTCCATGTCGGTGAAGTCGACGTTGTCGCCGGCCATCGCCCAGCAGAACGTGTAGCTTCCCGTGCCCGCGCCGGAATGGATCGACCAGGGTGGAGAAATCACCGCCTCTTCGTTGGCCATGACGATGTGGCGCGTCTGGTCCGGCTCGCCCATGAAGTGGAACACGCGCTGGTCCGCCGACAGGTCGAAATACAGGTACGCCTCCATCCGGCGTTCATGCAGGTGAGCGGGCATCGTGTTCCAAAGCGAGCCTTCGGCGAACTGGGTGTAGCCCATCAGAAGCTGGCAGCTTTCGCACACCTCGGGGTGCAGGAACTGCAGGATGACGCGTTCGTTCGCCGTCTCGCGCGCGCCAAGCTCGACCCGCCGCGCATCGGCCAGGCGGATCAGCCGCGTCGGGCAGGTGCGGTGCGCGGGCGCCGACAACACGTAGAACCGGCCCGCGCCCGAGAACTCGACAGGGCCGGCGCCCATGCCGATGTAAAGCACCTCGCCACGCTCGAACGTGTGCGTCTCTCCGCCGACCGCGATCGTGCCCGTCTCGCCGATGTTCAGCGCCGCCATCTCGCGCCGTTCGAGGAACGCTTCCGTGCCGGTCTGCGGCACCGTGTCGAGCGTGAGGGACCCGCCATCGGGCACGACCGAGCCGAGGATCAGGCGGTCGTAGTGGCTGTAGACCAGCTTGACCTCGCCCGGGCGAAACAGCCCGTCGACATGGAACTGGGCGCGCAACCCTTCGGTGTCGAGACCGCGCGCGGTCGCGGGGTCGATGGCGTAGCGGGTTTCTGCTTCGGTCATGAGTGGGTCCTTTCAGAGAAAGTCGTCGCGGCGGGGTGTGAAGGTGTCGACCAGCTCGCCCGGCTCGAGGCACCGGCAGCCATGGGTCGCGTCCGAGGGGATGACGAAGCTGTCGCCCGGCCCGACCTCGAACGCCTCGTCCGCGACGGTGAAGGCGAAGCGGCCCGAGCGGACATAGGTCGCCTGCACGTGTGGATGGCTGTGGAGCTTGCCCTCGGCGTCTGTGTCGAAGCGGAACGACACGACCATCAAGTCGGGCGTCTCGGACAGGACCTGCCGGGTGACGCCCGGATCGGCCTCGGTGGCGGGGTAGCGTTTCAGCATCGCGGTCTCCGTCAGTGGAAGAGCGAGGGAAGCCAGAGCGAGAGCGCCGGCACGTAGGTGACGAAAAGCAGCGTGACGAAGGCCGCGAGGTAGAAGGGCCAGATCGTCCGGACGGCCTGTCCGATGTGGATCCGACCCACGGCGCAGCCGACGAACAGCACCGCCCCCACCGGCGGCGTGCACAGCCCGATCCCGAGGTTGAGGATCAGGATGATGCCGAACTGAACCGGATCGACGCCGAAAGCCGCGGCCACGGGCAGGAAGATCGGCGTGGTGATCACGATCAGCGGGCTCATGTCCATGAAGGTGCCCAGCAGCAACAGGCAGAGGTTGATCAGCAGCAGGATCACGATCGGATTGTCGGACACGCTCTGCAGCCCCTCGACCAGCGCGGCCGGCACCCTCAGGAAGGCCAGCAACCAGCCGAAGGCCGCGGCCGAGCCGATCACCAGCAGGACCATCGCAGTCGTCCGCACGGCGTTCAGCGTGGTCTCGACGAAGGCGGTCCACGACAACGAGCGATAGGCCACCAGCGTGACCGCCAGCGCGTAGACCACCGCGATGCACGAGCTTTCCGAGGCAGTGAACACGCCCGAGCGCACGCCGCCGAAGATGATCGCCACAAGGATCAGGCCGGGAACGGCCGACGCGAACAGGATGCCCAGCATCTGCAGTCCCGGGAACGGCTCGGTCGGGTAGCCGCGCTTGCGCGCCACGTACCAGGCTGCGACCATCAGGCTCAGCGCGAGAAGCAGGCCCGGTATGATGCCGGCGGTGAACAGATCCGCGATCGAAATCCTGCCGCCGGCCGAGATCGAGTAGATGATCAGGTTGTGCGACGGCGGCAGCATCAGCGCGATGATCGACGACACGACGGTGACGTTCACCGCGTAATCCGTGTCGTAGCCGCGCTTTTCCATCTGCGGGATCATCAGCCCGCCGATCGCGGACGCATCCGCCGCGGCCGAGCCCGAGATCCCGCCGAAGAGGACCGAGGCGGTGATGTTCACCTGCCCCAGCCCGCCGCGCAGGTGTCCGACCATCGCGCCCGCCAGTGCCACCAGCCGGCGCGCGATGTCGCCGCGCACCATGATCTCGCCCGCGTAGATGAAGAACGGGATCGCCATCAGCGCGAAGACCGAGATGCCGGAGTTCAACCGCTGGAACACGACGATCGGAGGCAGGCCCATGTAGAGGACGGTCGCGAAGCTCGACACGCCGAGGCAGAAGGCGACCGGCGTTCCGATGAGCAACAGGACCGTGAAGCTGCCGAAAAGGATCCACAGTTCCATCAATGATCGACCTTGTACGTGAAGCTCGACGTCGGAAGACCAGCAGCGCGGCGGGCGAGACGTTCGAGGGTGAAGAGCGATATCAGCACGCCGCCGGCGATAAGCGGCATGAAGTCCCACGCGCCCGAGATGCCGAGCGACGGGATCGTGTTGGCGGCGGTCTTGGCGGCCAGCTGCCAGCCGTAGACGACCATCCCGATACCGAAGCCGGTCACCACCACATCCGAGACCGACAGCAGGACCGCCTTCATCCGGTCGGATGCGAGGTAGAGCAGGATCTCGAAGGAAAGGTGGTTGCCTTCGCGGATGCCCACGGCGGCACCCAGCAGGATGAACCAGCCCATCACCATGACGGACATCGGCTCGGTCCAGATCAGGCTGTCGTTGAGCACGTAGCGGAAGAACACCTGTGCGGCGATCATCGCGGTCATGGCGATCAACCCCGCGCCGGCGACCCACAGCGCGATACGGGCCAGTACGCCCGTCAGTTTGGCAACGGCGATCATAACACCCCCCCCGGTCCCGGATCGGACCGCCCCTGCGTCGGGCGGCCCGTCGGGATTGCGTTACTCGGTCGCTTGGATGCGCGAGACGAGGTCCTTCAGGGTCTCTGAAGTGACGTGCTTGTCGTAGACCGGCTTCATCGCGTCCATGAACGGGGTCTTGTCGATGTCGGTGATCACCTCGACGCCGGCGTCACGCACGAGTTGTTCGGATTCCGCTTCGCGGGCCTGCCAGGCCTCGCGCATGATTGGCACGCTTTCCTTCGCGGCCTGGCGCACGATCTCCTGGTCCTCGGGCGACAGCTTGTCCCAGCTCATCTTGGACATCACGAGCACCTCGGGCACGATCAGGTGCTGGTCGAGCGTGTAGTACTTCGCGACTTCGTAGTGGCCCGAGGATTCGTAGGACGGCCAGTTGTTCTCGGCCCCGTCGATCACGCCGGTCTGGATCGAGGAATAGACTTCGCCGTAGGGCATGGGCGTGGCGTTCGCACCCAGCGCGTCGACCATGTCGACGAAGATGTCCGACTGCATGACGCGGAACTTCATGCCGGCCAGATCGTCGATCGACTGGATCGGCTTTTCGGAGTTGTAGAAGCTGCGCGAACCGCCGTCGTAGTAGGCGAGGCCCACAAGATCGTGGTCCTCGAACGCGGCCAGGATCTCGTCGCCGATCTCGCCGTCCATGACCTTGTGCATGTGGTCCACCGACCGGAAGATGTACGGCAGCGAGACGACCTGCGTCTCCTCGATGATGTTGTTGAACGGTCCCATCGAGACGCGGTTGAGGTCGATCACGCCGAACTGGGTCTGCTCGATCGTGTCCTTTTCCTGCCCCAGCTGGGCCGAGTGGAACACCTCGACGCAGATGCGGCCGTCGGTGCGTTCCTCGATCATCTCGCCCATGGCCTCGACCGCCATCACGGTCGGGTAGCCTTCGGGGTGCGTGTCGGACGAACGAAGCGTCACTTCGCACGCCGTGGCCGCGCCGGTCAGCGCGGTGCCGGCGAAGAGCCCGGCCAAGATCGTGTGTTTCATCTGTTTTCTCCTCCCTGGATGGATGGGCTTCAAAGCCCGTAAGCCTCTTTTGCGAGGCGGTAGGTCAGATCCTGTGCCACTTCGAAGGCGGCTTCCTCCCGAAGCCGCCCCGTCGCGACCAGCGTCGCGAGATAGGCACAGTCCGACCGCCGGGCGACGTCGTGCCGCGCCGGGATCGAGCAGAAGGCGCGGGTGTCGTCGTTGAACCCGGCCGTGTTGTAGAAACCGCAGGTCTCGGTCGTGGCCTCGCGGAAGCGCGTGATCCCTTCGAAGCTGTCGAAGAACCACCAGGGCGGCCCCAGCCGAAGCGCCGGATACGCGCCCGCAAGCGGCGCGAGCTCGCGCGAGTATACCGTCTCGTCCAGCGTGAAGAGGATGATTCGAAGACCGGGCTCCATGCCCACGGCGCCCAGCAGGGGCCGAAGCGCGTCGACGTAGTCGGTGCGGCCCGGAATGTCGAAACCCTTGTCGCGTCCGTGCCGCGCCATGACCTGCGCGCTGTGGTTGCGGCGCGAGCCTGCGTGGATCTGCAGCGTCATCCCGTCGTCGAGGCTCATCCGCGCCATCTCGGTCAGCATCTGGCCGCGGAAGGCGTCGGCCTCGTCTGGCGTGAACGCGCCCGACATGACCTTGGCGAACAGCGCCGCCGCGTCGGCCTGCGAGAGGTCTTCGGTCCGGGCGGTCGGGTGGCCGTGATCGGTTGCCGTCGCGCCGTGGTCCCTGAAGAACGCGCGGCGCGCGCGATGAGCCGCGAGGTACCCGTGCCAGGTTCGCGTGTCCTCGCCCGTCAGCTCGCCCAGCGCGTCGACGTTGGCGGCGAAGCCCTCGAACTCCGGATCGACGACGGCGTCCGGGCGATAGGTGGTCACCACCCTTCCCGACCAGTCGCTTTCCGCGATCATCCGGTGCCAGCGCAGGTCGTCCAGCGCGCTTTCGGTCGTGGCCAGCACCTCGATCCCGAAGCGGTCGAACAGCGCGCGGGGGCGGAAACCGGGCTCGGCCAGCTTCGCGTCGATATGATCGTAGTACATGTCCGCCGTCTGCGCCGACAGCGGCTCGTCCAGGCCGAAGACGTGCTCGAACGAATGATCCAGCCACATCGCAGACGGCGTGCCCCGGAACAGGTGGACGTTCTCGGCGAACAGCCGCCAAATCCGGCGCGGGTCGCGCTCGGTCTCGCCTCCGTCTACGCGCGGCACGCCAAGATCGGTCATCGGAACGCCCTGACTGACCAGCATCCGGAACACGTAGTGATCGGGGATGACGAACAGCTCGGCCGGGTTTGGAAAACGCGCGTCTTCGGCGAACCAGCGCGGGTCGCAATGCCCATGCGGGCTGATGATCGGACGACCGGCCACGCTTTCGTAGAGCGCACGCGACAACCCACGGGTCCGCGGCTCGACGGGAAACAGGCGATCCGGATCGGTCAGCGGCATGTCGCGGCCATGATGTTCCTCCTATTTGGCATACTAATATGGTAGTAAGGCAGTTGTGTCAAAACTGAAATTGCCGTAGGTCGAAATGAACGCCATCGCGAGATGATCCCCATGCCCGACATCACCCTAGAGCCGCTTGCCGCACCCGCGCCCCAGACGACGACCGACCAGGTCTTCGAGACGCTTTATTCGGCGGTGGTGTCGCTCAAGCTGCCGCCGGGCGCTAAGGTCTCCGAGGCCGAAATCGCCAAGCAGCTCGACGTGTCGCGCCAGCCGGTACGCGACGCGTTCTTCCGTCTGTCGAAGCTGGGATTCCTGCTGATCAGGCCGCAGCGCGCGACGCTCGTCTCGCGAATCTCGGAACGCGCGGTGCTGAACGCGGCCTTCGTCCGCACGGCGATCGAGGCGGAATGCACGCGCCTGGCCACCGAGCGCCGCACGGACGAGGATATCGCCCGCCTGCGCGCCAACCTTCAACGGCAAGAGCAGGCGTTGGGCGTCGAGGACGCGGGCGTGTTCCACGGTCTCGACGACGCGTTTCATCGCATGATCTGCACGATCGCGGGCCACGCACACGCCTGGGACCTGATCCAGGAACAGAAGGCCCAGATGGACCGCGTGCGCTTTCTGACCCTGTCCGAGAAACGCCGCCGCGACGTGCGCGCCGAGCATGGCGTCATCGTGGACGCGATCGCGTCCGGCGATCCCGACGAGGCCGAACGGCTCATGCGGACGCACCTGGCCGACATCCGCCGCGTCGTCTCGCAGATACGCCACGACAAGGCCGCCTTCTTCGAAGAAGAGCGCCCATGACGCGATTCC
This sequence comes from Citreimonas sp., assembly GCF_042096055.1. NCBI lineage: Bacteria > Pseudomonadati > Pseudomonadota > Alphaproteobacteria > Rhodobacterales > Roseobacteraceae > Citreimonas > Citreimonas sp. Next base: position 11,218 of record NZ_JBELMH010000083.1, read on the forward strand.
TGGCGATCGGCGAGTGCATGATCGAGATGGCGCCCGACGGTGCCGGAAAGTTCGTCATGGGCTTCGCGGGCGACACGTTCAACACCGCATGGTACGCACGTCAGGTGGCACCTCCGAACGTCGAGATCGCCTATCTGTCGGCCGTGGGGGCCGACAAGCCGTCGGACGACATGGCCGCCTTCATGCGCGAGTCCGGCATCGTGCCGCACCTGCGCCGCCGGGCCGACCGGACCGTCGGCCTTTACCTCGTCAGCCTTGAGAACGGCGAGCGTACGTTCTCGTACTGGCGCAGCGCGGCCGCCGCCCGGACGCTGGCCGACGATCTGGATTCGCTGCCCGTCGGGGCCGGTGACACGGTCTTCTTCTCTGGCATCACTCTGGCGATCCTGCCCGAAACCGGGCGCCGCCGCCTGCTCGAGCTGATGGCGCGCGTCCGATCCGACGGTGTCACGGTTGCGTTCGATCCAAACCTGCGCCCACGCCTTTGGCTGGGTACCGAGGACATGTGCCGGTGGATCACCCGCGGCGCGGCCGTCGCCGACATCGCCCTGCCCTCGTTCGAGGACGAGGCCGCATATTTCGGCGACGCAAACACCGACGCGACCGCCGAACGCTATTCCGAAGCAGGCGCCGGTCTGGTCGTGATCAAGGACGGGCCGAAGCCGGTCCTGATCCGTGCCGGCCACGCCCGCCAAACCGTTGCGCCCGACAGCGTCTCCGACGTGGTAGATACCACGGCCGCGGGCGACAGCTTCAACGCGGCGTTCCTCATGGCGCTGGCAGACGGCGGATCGCATGCCGAAGCAGCGCGCGCCGGCTGCGCGCTATCCGCACGGGTCATCGGCAGGCGCGGAGCACTCGTCCCGGTCCAGGCTCCGGTTCGCACGTGACACGCACCGCGCTTCGATGTCTCGCATTCCTGTCGCGCACGTTTTCCCAGCTGGGTCGTCGAAAGCCCGACGCCGTGACCGCCGAAGGGAACCTGACCAAAACACCTTGAAAACGCCATCGGATGTCGATAGCCGGTTCCCGACAAAACAACTCAACAATGAGATTCCCGATGACGAACCAGATGCTCCCGGCACTTGCGATGACTGCTCTGGTCGTCTCGGCCGGCGCGACCTACGCCCAGACGGACTACCCCCTGACGATCGAGAATTGCGGCCAGTCCGTCACCTTCGAGCACGCGCCGCAAAACGCCGTGGCCCTGGGCCAGAACAGCGCCGAGATCATGCTGCTTCTGGGCCTCGAGGACCGCATGGCCGCCACCGCTTTCTGGCCCAATTCGGTGCTGCCCGAGGTGGCAGAGGCCAACAGCGGCGTTGAACTGCTCACGGTCGAATTCCCGACGCTGGAATCGGTGCTGTCGACGCAGCCCGACTTCGTGGCGGCGATGCTCACGACCCTGCTCGGCCCCGACAGCAAGGTCGCCAAGCGTTCGGATTTCGAAGATCTCGGCATCCCGACCTACCTGTCGCCCAGCGCCTGCGCCACGACGCTGGACGCCAACGACGCCTACGGCTCTCGCGAGGAACTTTGGAGCATGGACCTGCTCTACAAGGAGATCGAGGACCTGTCGCGGATCTTCGACGTCGCCGACCGCGGAGAGGCGCTGATCGAGGATTTCAAGGCGCGCGAAGCCGCCCTGCGCGAGCAGTTCTCGGAGAACGAGGACCTGACCTTCCTGTTCTGGTTCTCCAGCCCGTCGCCGGCCGACGACGCCTATCTCGGCGGTGGCAACGGGCCCTCGGGCTACATCGCGGACGTCCTCGGCGGCTCGAACGCCATCGAGACCGAGGCGGACTGGCCGGCCGTCGGCTGGGAAGGCATCATGGCCGCCGATCCGACCGTATTCGTCACGGCGCAGGTCGACCGCAACCGCTGGGATCTGGACACGGCCGAGAACAAGATCGCATTCCTGCAATCCGACCCCACCGTCAGCCAGATGGAGGCCGTTCGCGAAGGCCGCATAGTTGTCATGAGCGGCGCGGCCATGAACCCCAGCATCCGCACGCTCTACGGCGCCGAGCAGGTCGCCGAAC
>NZ_JBELMH010000084.1:0-13222 GCF_042096055.1 Citreimonas sp.
TGGCCACGACCTCTTGCCGGCGCAGGGCCACGCGCATCGCGTCGTCGCCGAAGATCAGCAGGCCGGCGGCGTCGCGGTCGGGCGCGCGGAAGAAGGCGGTGGCGTCGCGACCCGTCAGTTTCATCGCGGCCGCGTCATGGGTTCGGGCGCCCGGACGTCACGCCGGCAGGTCCGGTGCGGTCAGCACCAGCAGGTCGACCACCTGGTCGGCCAGCAGCACGCCCAGCCGTTCCTCGGCCGCGCGGCGGGCCGCCAGCGTCGCCACGGTCGAGCCGGTGGCCGAGTAGCCGGTGAAGGCCTGCGTCGCGTCGCTGACCAGGATGCGCTCGGTCACCGGATCGATCAGGGTGAAGCGCGCCTCGCCGGCGATGCGGTAGCGCGTCGTGGCCCCGGCCGAGGTGCCGCCCAGCGCCTCTTCGTCGGTGGCGATGGCGACGCGCAGCGCGTATGCACCATCGGGCCCGGCGCGGCCCAGCCGCTCCTCGAACCGGCGGTTGAAGACATAGTCGAGCGGCCCGTCGGGCACCGGCAGCGCGACCTCGCCCAGCAGCTTGCCGCCCGCGCCGTCCGGCCCGTAGACGGGCGCGAAGCCGCAGCCGGCCAAGGTCAGGCTCAGCGCCCCAAGCCCGAGGCCGAAGGCGCGCCTGTTCATCCGTCCGTCACACGACCACATTCACGATCCGTCCCGGCACCACGATCAGCTTCTTCGGCGCGCCGCCATCCAGCGCGCGCATGACAGCTTCGTGCGCGAGGACGGCCTTTTCAACCTCTTCCTTGGGCGCGTCGGCGGGCACGGTGATCTCGCCCCGGCGCTTGCCGTTGACCTGGATCGGCAGGGTGACGCTGTCCTCGACCAGCATCGCCTCGTCCGCGACGGGCCAGTCGGCGTCGGCGACAAGGCCCTGCCCGCCCAGCATCTGCCACATCTCCTCGGCCAGGTGGGGGGTCATCGGTGCCATCAGCTGCGCCAGCGCGCGGGCGGCCTGGCGCTTGACCTCGGCCCCGGCGCGGGATTTGCCCAAGCTGTTGGTGAAGGCATAGAGCCGCGCGATCGCGGCGTTGAAGCCGAAGGATTCGACGCCCAGCGTGACGTCGCGGATCGCCTTGTGCATCTCGCGCAGCAGCGGCTCGTCCTCGTTGGTCGAGGGCGCGTCGCTGTCGGCGATCTCGGCCGCCATGCGGTGGACGCGCGCAAGGTGCTTGTGCGCGGCCTCGGCGCCGGCGGCGGTCCATTCCACGTCGCGTTCCGGGGGGCTGTCGGACAGCACGAACCAGCGCGCGGTGTCGGCGCCGTAGGTGCCGATGATCGCCACCGGGTCGACGACGTTGTTCTTGGACTTCGACATCTTGGCCGAGGGGATGACCTCGACCTCGGTGCCGTCGGCGAGATACGCGCCGCCGTCGCGCAGGGTCACGTCCTCGGGGTAGTGGTAGACCGGGCGGCCCGCGGCGTCGCGGGTCTGGTAGATCGCGTGCGTGACCATGCCCTGGGTGAACAGGGCATCGAACGGCTCGATGCACTTGTCGGGCAGGTGGCCGGTCAGTTGCATCCCGCGGGCGAAGAAGCGCGAGTAGAGCAGGTGCAGGATGGCGTGCTCGATCCCGCCGATATACTGGTCGACGTTCATCCAGTATTCCGCCGCCGGCAGGTCGGTCGGCGTGGCGGCACGGGGCGCGGTGAAGCGGGCGAAGTACCACGACGAATCGACGAACGTGTCCATCGTGTCGGTCTCGCGCCGGGCGGGGGCGCCGCATTTCGGGCAGGCGCAGTCGCGCCAGGTCGGGTGCCGGTCGAGCGGGTTGCCGGGGATCGAGAAGTCGATCGGCTGGCCGCCCTCGTCGTAGGGCAGCTCGATCGGCAGGTTTTCCTTCTTCTCGGGGACGACGCCGCAGGTGTCGCAATGCACCACCGGGATCGGGCAGCCCCAGTAGCGCTGGCGCGACAGGCCCCAGTCGCGCAGGCGGAAGCGCGTGACGCCCCGGCCGACGGCGTTGTCCTCGCAGAAGGCGATGGCCGCGTCGATCGCCTCGTCGGCGGTCTGCGCTTCCTCTCCGGCGAAGCCCGCAACGTAGCGCACGGTTTCGGGCTTCGGCGGCACGTAGGCGGGGCCGCCGTCCTCGGGCAGGATGTAGGTGCCTTCCTCGCCCATCGCGGGCACGAAGACGGATTTCACCGGCAGGTCGTACTTGCGCGCGAAGTCGAGGTCGCGCTGGTCATGCGCCGGGCAGCCGAAGATCGCGCCGGTGCCGTAATCCATCAGGATGAAGTTGGCGACGTAGACCGGCAGTTCCCACGCCGTGTCGAACGGGTGGCGCACCGTCAGACCGGTGTCGTAGCCGCGCTTCTCGGCCTTCTCCATCTCCTCCTCGGAGGTGCCCATGCGGCGGCATTCGGCGCTGAAGGCGGCAAGCTCGGGGTCGTCCCTTTCCAGCTGGCGCGCCAACGGGTGGTCGGGCGAGATGCCGACGAAGCTGGCGCCCATCAGCGTGTCGGGGCGGGTGGTGTAGATCTCGACCCGGTCGTGGCCCTCGGGGCCGTCGATCAGGCCGAAGGCCATCTGCAGGCCGCGCGACTTGCCGATCCAGTTGGCCTGCATCAGCTTGACCTTGGCCGGCCAGTCGTCGAGCGCGTCGAGCGCGCCCAGCAATTCCTCGGAATAGTCCGAGATGCGGAAGAACCACTGCGTGAGTTCCCGCCGCTCGACCGGCGCGCCCGAGCGCCAGCCCTTGCCGTCGATCACCTGCTCGTTGGCGAGGACCGTCATGTCGACCGGGTCCCAGTTCACGACCGCGTTCTTGCGGTAGACCAGGCCCTTTTCGAGGAAGTCGAGGAAGAGCGCCTGCTGCTGGCCGTAATATTCCGGGTCGCAGGTGGCGAACATGCGCGACCAGTCCAGCCCGAAGCCCAGCGGCTTCATCTGGTTCACCATCGTGTCGATGTTGCCGTAGGTCCAGTCCTTGGGGTGCCCGCCGCTGGCCATCGCTGCGTTCTCGGCCGGCATGCCGAAGGCGTCGAAGCCCATCGGGTGCAGCACGTTGAAGCCGTTGGCCTTGCGGTGGCGCGCGATCACGTCGCCCATCGTGTAGTTGCGCACGTGGCCGATATGGATGCGCCCCGACGGGTAGGGGAACATCTCGAGCACGTAGTATTTCGGCCGGCCGGGCACGATCTCGGCGCGGAAGGTTCCGGCCTGCTCCCAGGCTTCCTGCCATTTCGGCTCGATCGAGGCGGGGTCGTAGCGCGACATGCGGGTATCCTTCGGCGGGCTGTGCGTGCTGCGCGTGATAGGCGGATGCGGGCGCAGGGTCCAGCCTGTGGCGCGGGCGCCGCGGAGATTCCCGCGCGGGCCCGGCGGCATTGGCGGGGCGCGGGGCGCGTGTCACAACGGGGCGACGCGCCGCGAGGGAGCCGCCCGCATGGACATCCTGCTGATCCACCAGAACTTCCCCGGGCAGTTCAAGCACCTCGCCCCGGCGCTGGTGCGGGCCGGCCACCGGGTCACCGCGCTGACTTGCCGGGTCAAGGAGGCGCAGGTGTGGAACGGCGTGCGCGTCCTGCCTTACAAGGTCCACGGCGCCAGCACGCGCGACATCCATCCCTGGCTTGCGGATTTCGAGACCAAGGTCCTGCGCGGCCAGTCCTGCCACGCCGCCGCCGTCGCGCTCAAGGAGAGTGGCTACGCGCCCGACGTCATCTGCGCGCATCACGGCTGGGGCGAGAGCCTGTTCCTCAAGGACGTTTGGCCCGGCGCGCGGCTGGGACTCTACTGCGAACTCTATCACCTAGCGACGCCGGATTTCACCGCCTTCGACCCCGAGTTTGCGCCCCGCGATCCGGCCACCGACGCGCTGAGGCTGCGGCTGAAGAACCTCAACAACCGCCTGCACGCCGAGATCATGGATGCGGGCCTGTCGCCCACGCGCTTCCAGGCCGGCACCTATCCCGACGACGTGCGCGCCCGGATCACCGTCGCCCATGACGGCATCGACACCGCGGTGGTGCGACCTGACCCCGGCGCGAGCCTGGCTGTGTCGGACCAGCTTACGCTGACCCGAGACGACGAGGTGGTGACCTTCATCAACCGCAACCTCGAGCCCTATCGCGGCTACCACGTCTTCATGCGCGCCCTGCCCGACATCCTGCGCAGCCGCCCGCGCGCCCACGTCGTGCTGCTGGGCGGAGAGGACACGAGCTATGGCGCCAAGCCGCCGCAGGGCCGGACGTGGAAACAGATCTTCCTCGACGAGGTGCGCCCGCGGATCGCCGATGCCGACTGGGCGCGCGTGCACTTCCTCGGCCGCGTGCCCTATGACCGATACCTGTCGATGCTCCAGGTCAGCAGCGTGCACGTCTACCTGACCTATCCGTTCGTGCTGTCCTGGTCGCTGCTCGAGTCGATGGCCGCCGAATGCGCCATCCTCGCCAGCGACACCGCCCCGGTGCGCGAGGCGATCACCGACGGAGAGAATGGGGCACTGACCGACTTCTTCGATCGCGGGGCGCTGGTCGAACGGCTGGGCGCCCTGCTGGATGATCCCACGCGGCGCGCGGATCTGGGTGCCGCCGCGCGACGCCATGTGCTGGATCACTACGATCTGGACACCGTCTGCCTGCCCGCGCAGATGGCTTGGGTCGAAGGCCTCGCAGCCCTCGATCCGCGCCCGCCGCGCGACTGAACCGCGCCGGCCGCTTCTTCGGTCCGAGAATATCTGACGAACGGCGTGCGCGGATCGGCGGGGGCAGCGCCCCCGGCTACCGCTTCGCTTAAAGCCGGCTGTCCTGCTGGCGCAGCTGCCGCGCGCGGGTCAGGATCGCGTCCTCGATCGCGCGGACGGTCTCGGGCGCGACGGGGCCCGACCGGGTCTGCAGCGCCACGTTCAGCGAGCGCGCGTCCAGCGCCGGGTCGTCGACGTAGATCGTCGCGCGGTAGGCCTGACCGCCGCCCGGAGGCGTGCCGAAGCCGGTGACGATCACGCCCGTGAACGGATCGATCGACTGCACCGGCAGGAAGTCCAGCGTCTGCAGCGCAGCGTTCCAGATGTAGCGGTTGACCGCGCCCACCTGCCCCTGATCGCCGCGTTCGCGGAACAGGTCCCAGATGGTCGAGCGCGGCGGGCCCTGGTCGCCATAGACGATGTCGTCGAGGATCTCGTCGGCCGGCGGCGTATCGACCGGCGCGCGCGACCGGTCGCCGGTGAACATCCCGCATCCCGACAGCAGCAAAGCCGCCGTCATCCCGATGCCCAGAGCGTGTGGCATGCGCCGCATGTGGCCCCCGATCGCCATTGAACCCTGCGTCTTCCTACGAGAAAGGTCGCGGCCCGACAAGCGCTTGTTCTACGGCGCGCCGCGCGCGTCCCGCCGCGTCCCCGGCGGGTTTGTGGCAATTGCGCATCACAAAATCGCTTGTTAACGGGCCGGTTTGCCCAAGGGTTGCGAAGGCGAGGCCGCAGGGCGCATAGAACCGTCATCAAGACCGGCAACCCGGTTTGGTACGTGCCTTTGAACACATGAGGGAAACCATGAAAAAGATCCTGTTTGCGACCACTGCACTGGTTGCCACCGCAGGCATCGCGTCCGCTCAGGGCGTCGAAGTCTCGGGCTCCGCGGAAGTCGGCATCGTCGGCGGTGACCGTTACGCAACCGCGACCGAAGAGAATGGCGTCGACCAGCTGTGGACGGACGTCGAAGTCACCTTCACCATGTCCGGTGAAGCTGACAACGGCCTGACCTTCGGCGCGTCGGTCCAGCTGGACGAAGGCGCGAACGCCAACGGCACCGACGACGGCGGCGCCACCTGGTTCCTGGCCTTCGGCGGCGCTCGCCTCGACATGGGCGACACCGACGGCGCGTTCGACGCGGCCATGACCGAAGCAGCCCTGGTCGGCACCATCGACGACACCGAGACCGAGTACACCGCGTTCAACGCGAACACCGGCCTCGACGGTGACTACGACGGTCAGATCGCACGCTTCTCCTACTCGTTCGACGCCTTCACCGGCTTCCTGTCGGTCGAGATGGACGACGAAGGCGAGTACGAGCCCATCTACGGTATCGGCTTCTCCTACGCCGGCAACATCGGCGGCCTGAACCTGGGCGTCGGCATCGGCCACCAGCAGGGTGACGAGGACTACTCGGACGACTCGCTGATCCTGGCATCCGCAGCGCTGGGTCTCGCAACGAGCGTTGAAGAAGCCTACGACGCCGGTTCCATCGCGGCAGCTGAGTCGGTTACCGGTATCAGCCTCTCGCTGGGCACCGACAACGGCATCACCGGCATCCTGAACTACTCGGAAGCCGAGTACTCGGATGACACCTTCGACACCGAGACCGAGACCAGCACCGTCGTCGGCGTGTTCTACACCATGAACGCCCTGTCGCTCGGCCTGAGCTACTCGCAGTACGACGACCGCTTCGGCATCGACGGCGTGGAAGTCGACGGTTACGCACTGGCCGTGAACTACGACCTCGGCGGCGGTCTCGTCGCACAGGCCGGCTACGCCCAGAGCGACATCGACTTCGACGGCGAAGACTTCGACACCGACAACTACTCGGTTGGTCTGTCGATGTCCTTCTAAGGACACCGGCCTATCGGCTAAGGGAAGAGCGGGCCTTGTGCCCGCTCTTTTCTTTTGCGCGGCCGTTGCGTAACCAGACCCCGGGACAACGGGGGCGCGCATGCGGCCGGGCATCACGGACAAGGCTGGCACGACGGACCGGGCGGCTGCGATCGCGCGCGCCCGTGACCTGCAGGCGCAGGGCCGGCTGGACGAGGCCGCGCAGGCCTGGGGCACGCTGCTCGCGGCCGAGCCGCGTTTCGCCGAGGCCCGCATCCACCTGTCCACCATCGCCTTCGAGCAGGGCGACCGCGACGCCTGCCTGTCGCATCTGCGCGCCGTGACCGAGCTTTTGCCCGGCGACCCCCGCGCCTGGTCGACGCTGGCCGCGCGGTTGCGCCATTTCGGACTGGGCGACGAGGCGCTGCGCGCCAGCGACGCGGCCATCGCCTGCGATCCGAAATCCGTCCGCTACCAGGCCGACAAGGCGCACCTGCTCCAATCGCTGGGCCAGTTCGACGCGGCCGAGCGCGCGCTGCTCAGGCTGCTGAAGCGTCACCGGACAGAGACCGACCTCTACCGCCTGCTGATGACGTCGCGCCGGGTGAGCAAGACCGACCCGGTCCTGCGCCAGATGCTGGCGCTGTGGAAGGATCCGCGGCTGAACGACACCGGGCGCATGAATCTGGGCTTCGCGCTGTCGCAGGCGATGGAGCAGCTGGGCGAGACGCGCCGGGTCTTCGGCTACCTCGACGTCGCCAACGCGGCGCAGGCGCGGCTGGCCCCGAACGATGCCGTCGCGCGGGCCGAGCAGGCGGCGGCGACGATCGCCGCGCAGGACGGCGCGGACCTGGCGCCGCGGGGGCCGGCGATGCAGCCGCGCCCGGTCTTCGTCGTCGGCATGCCGCGCTCGGGCACAACGCTGGTCGAGCGGATCATCGCCCGCCACGGCGCCGCCGCCGCCGGGGGCGAGATGGGCCACGCCCTGCGCCGCGCGCGCCTGCGCTTCGGCCCCCCCGCCTCGATGGCGCCGCTGGCCGAGATCCGGGACGACGCGCTGGCCGACTGGGCCGCGGACTGGGCGCGCCTTGCCGCGCGCGACACCGGCGCGACCACCGGCGTGGTGACCGACAAGGCGATGATGACCGAGCAGATCCTGGGCCTGATCCATCGCGGCATGCCCGGCGCGCGGATCGTCGTGGTGCACCGCGATCCGCGCGACATCGCGCTGTCGATCTACCGCAACCAGTTCCGCCTGGGCCAGCACCGCTATGCCAACGCGCTGCCCGACATCGCCGAGGCGATCAAGGCGTTCCGCGCCGCCATCGCCCATTGGCGCGCGCGCCTGCCCGGGGCCCTGCACGAGATCCGCTACGAGGACCTGGTCGCCGATCCCGAGGCGCAGACCCGCGCGCTGATCGCGGCGGCGGGGCTCGACTGGGAGGATGCCTGCCTCGACCCCGCGTCGGAGACGGGCAGCGTGAAGACGCTGAGCGTGGCGCAGGTGCGCCAGCCGATCCACAGCGGCCGCCGGCAGGCCTGGCGCAAGTACGAGACCGAGATGCAGCCCTTCATCGACGCCTGGGGAGACGAGCCATGGGACTGACCGAGATCACCGACCGCATCGCACAGGCCTGCGCCGAGGCCGGGCGCGCGCCCGACAGCGTGACGCTGGTCGCGATATCCAAGGTCCAGCCGCTGGAACGCGTCGAGGCCGTGCTGGAGCAGGGCCACCGCGTCTACGGCGAGAACAAGGTGCAGGAGGCGGCGGGCAAGTGGCCCGACTTCAAGGCGCGCTACGAAGGGGTGAAGCTGCACCTGGTGGGGCCGCTGCAATCCAACAAGACGCGCCAGGCGATGGAGCTGTTCGACGTCATCCACTCGGTCGACCGGCCGAAGCTGGCCAACACGATCGCGCGCATCGCGCAGGAGATCGGCCACTGCCCCGAGCTGTTCGTGCAGGTCAACACCGGCGAAGAGGACCAGAAGGCCGGCGTTCTGCCCGGCGATGCCGACGCCTTCGTGGCCGAGTGTCGCGACCTCGACCTGCCGGTGCGCGGGCTGATGTGCATCCCGCCGGTGGACGAGACCCCCAGCGTGCATTTCGCGCTGCTGGCCAAGATCGTCGAGCGCAACGGGCTGGCCGGCCTGTCGATGGGGATGAGCGCGGATTTCGAGGAAGCCATCGCCTTCGGCGCCACCCATGTGCGCGTCGGGTCGGCCATCTTCGGCGAACGCGATTACGGCTGAGGGCGGCGCCCTCGCGCGCTTGCATGCGTCCCCACGGGCGGCTAAGCCGCAGCCCATGCGCATCTGCCGTGATCATCGCGACGTGCCCCCCGAAGATCGTGGCGCCAGCGCCGCGATCGGAAACTTCGACGGCGTGCACCGGGGCCACCAGGCGGTGATCGGCCTGGCGCGCGACGCCTGCCCCGACGCGCCGCTGGGCGTCGTCACGTTCGAGCCGCATCCCCGCCAGTTCTTCCAGCCCGACGCGGCGCCGTTCCGCCTGATGGGGCGCGGGGCGCGCGCCTCGCGGCTGGAAAAGCTGGGGGTCGAGCGGCTTTATGAGGTCGGGTTCGACGCGGATCTCGCGTCGCTCAGCCCCCGCGACTTCGCCGCGCGCGTGCTGCGCGACGGGCTGGGCCTGCGCCACGCGGTGGTGGGCGGCGACTTCCGCTTCGGCAAGGGCCGCGCCGGCGACGCCGAGGCGCTGACCGCCTTCGGCGCCGAGATGGGATTCGGCGTGACCGTGGCGCCGCTGCTGCACGAGGGCGAGAAGCAGGTGTCGTCCACGGCGATCCGCACTGCCCTGTCCGAGGGCCGGCCCGGCGACGCGGCCGACCTGCTGGGCCACTGGCACCGGATAGAGGGGCCGGTGCTGGGCGGCGAACGCCGCGGCCGCGAGCTGGGCTTTCCCACCGCGAACATGAGCATCGACGGCCTGCACCCGCCGCGCTTCGGCGTCTACGCGGTGCTGGTCGACGTGCGCGACGGGCCGCACGTGGGCCGCTACGACGGCGCGGCGTCGGTCGGCGTGCGTCCGATGTTCGGCGAGAACCTTCCCAACATCGAGACCTACCTGTTCGACTTCTCGGGCGACCTCTACGGCGCGACGCTGTCGGTCGCGCTGGTCGAGTTCCTGCGCCCCGAGGCGCGATTCGACGGGCTGGACGCGCTGATCGCGCAGATGGACGCCGATTGCGCCCGCGCCCGCGCGGTGCTGGAGGCCCTGTGAGCGACGACACGCTGTCCCCCCGCTTCTGGGAGCGCAAGCGGCTGGACCAGATGAACCGCGCCGAGTGGGAGGCGCTGTGCGACGGCTGCGGCAAATGCTGCCTCAACAAGCTCGAGGACGAGGACACCGGCGAGGTCGCGCTGACGCGCGTCGCCTGCCGGCTGTTCGACGACAGCACCTGCCGGTGCTCGCAATACCCGATCCGGCACCAGTTCGTGCCCGAATGCATCGTCATGACGCCGCGCAACATCGGCGACCACGCCTATTGGCTGCCCGACACCTGCGGCTACAAGCGGTTGTGGCAGGGCCGCGCGCTCGAGCCGTGGCACCCGCTGATCTCGGGGCGCGCCGACAGCGTGCACGAGGCGGGGATCAGCATGCAGCACCGCACCGTGTCGGAATTCGAGGTGGCGGACGAGGACTGGGAAGACCACATCATCGAAGACGATTGAAAGGACGCCCCCATGCATTTCGCATCCGACAACAGCGGCCCGGCCCATGCCTCGGTCCTCGAGGCGCTGGCCGAAGCCAACGACGGCTACGCGATGGGCTACGGCACCGACGCGCTGTCGATCGAGGTCCGCGACGGGCTGCGCGCCCTGTTCGAGGCGCCCGAGGCCGAGGTGTTCCTGGTGCCGACCGGCACGGCCGCCAACAGCCTGGCGCTGGCCTGCCTGTGCGAGCCCTACCGCTCGATCTTCTGCGCCGAGCTGGCGCATATCCACGTGGACGAGTGCAACGCGCCGGAATTCTACACCGGCGGCGCCAAGCTGTGGCCCGTGCCGCACGGCGACCGGATGACGCCCGAGACGCTGCGCGCCGCGATCGCCGCGTCGAAGGCGAACGGTATCCACGGCCCCGTGGGCGGCGCGGTGTCGATCACCAGCGTGACCGAGGGCGGCAACGTGCTGACCATCGACGAGATCGCGGCGCTGTCGGCGGTCGCGAAAGAGGCCGGCCTGCCGCTGCACCTCGACGGCGCGCGTTTCGCCAATGCCTGCGTCAAGCTGGGCTGCACTCCGGCCGAGATGTCGTGGAAGGCCGGCGTCGACGTGGCGGTCTTCGGCGGCACCAAGAACGGGTTGCTGGGCGCCGAGGCTGTGATCTTCTTCGATCCGGCGCTGGCGCGCGGCTTCGCCGAACGGCGCAAGCGCGGCGGGCACCTGTTCTCGAAGCACCGGATGCTGGCGGCGCAGATGAAGGCGTACCTGGCCGATGACCTGTGGTTCGAGCTTGCCAAGCGCGCCAACGCCGCCTGCGACATGATGCGCGCGGGCTTCGAGGCGCAGGGCGTGAAGATCGAGAACGAGACCCACGCCAACATGCTGTTCGCCCACCTGCCCGCGCGCGTGCACGACGCGCTGAAGGCCGAGGGCGCCGTCTACCACACCTTCGCCGAAGAGGACGGGCTGATCCCGGGCCGATTCGTCTGCGATTGGTCGACGGGACAGGGCGCGGTGGACGCGCTGCTGGCGGCGCTGAAGCGGCACCTCTAGGGCGGCGGGGTCAGGCCGCGCGGAACCCGCGCGGCCGCCGCGGGCTTGATCGCGTGTGGACGGCTGCCGATATCTGCCTGAACGGGCGTGTTATCGCATGACGCCAGCCGCCGTGCCACGACAGCGCCGAACCCGCAGGAAGGACCCACCATGCCGCGACTCATCCTGACCGCCCTCGCCACCGTGCTTGCCATGACCGGCGCCGCACGCGCCGACCAGCTCTCGCTGGGCGAGATCTCGGCCTATCTGAACTCGATCTCCTCGGCCGAGGCGGACTTCACCCAGATCAACGCCGACGGCACGATCTCGACCGGGGATCTCGCGATCAAGCGCCCGGGCAAGGTGCGCTTCGACTACGACCCGCCGGAACAGGCGCTGGTGCTGGCTTCGGCGGGCGCTGTCTACGTGATGGACCGCAAGACCGGCGCACAGCCCAACACCTACCCGCTGAGCCAGACGCCGCTGTCGATCATCCTCGACCGCAACGTCGACCTGACGCGCGCGGGCATGGTCGTCGGGCACGAATACGACGGCACGGCGACGATCGTCACCGCGCAGGATCCCCAGCGCCCGGAATACGGCCGCATCCGGCTGAAGTTCACCGACAATCCGGTCGAGCTGCGCCAGTGGGTGATCGAGGACGGCAACGGTGCCACCACCGTCGCCCTGGGCGGTCTGCGCAAGACCGCCAACATCCCAAACAGCGTGTTCGATCCCCAGCGGGTGAACTGAAGCGACGGCACGCGCGTCAGCGCGCGTGCCGGCAGTTCCGAAGCTGGATGTCGTAGGTGACGGCGCGGCGACCGACCTCGTCGGCCACGCGCAACAGCCAGCTCTTGGCGTTGTACGAGCCGCTGCGATAGCCGCCCCGCCCTTCGTGATAGGCCAGGTACTGCCGCCGCGCATCACTCAGGGGGATGCCCAGCTCGCGCGTGGTGGCGGCCATGTACCAGCCCATGAAGTCGGTCGCGTCGCGGATATCGTCGCGGCGCGCCCGCCAGCCGCCGCTTTGCTCGACATACTCGTCCCAGGTGCCGTCGAGCGCCTGGCTGTAGCCGAAGGCCGAGCTTTGCCGCCCGACCGGGATCACCCCCAACGTGTAGCGCAGCGGCGTGCGCGCGTCGGAGATGAACTTGCTTTCCTGGTAGATCGTCGCCATCTGGACCGGAACGGGAACGCCCCAGCGCCGTTCGGCGTTACGGAAGGCGCGGTAATAGCCGGGACGTTCCCCGAGTATCGCACACGCGTCGTCTAGGTTGCGCGGTGCCGTCCCCGATCCGCCGCCGCCACAGGACGCCGCCAGAAGGACGATCACCAATGCGCGAAGCCATCTGCTCATGTTGCCTCATGCTCTGGTCGTCTTTTTTTTCATTTAGCATAGACGATGTGGACGTGCGGCGAAATGCCCAAGGGCGCCCGCGCGATCACGTTTTCGGCGGGGTCGATCCGCCGGGGGCTGGCATGTCCACGAAAGGGCACTGTATGACTTGGGGTTCACAGAGTGTTTCCCGCCCCGCCGGGCCACCGATTGGACAGCCGGACGGAAGCGGACTACATTAAGCGCAGAGGCACACATGCATAGACAGCGCGCGAAATACAATCTGGGCCAGGTGGTCCGTCACCGCAAACACCCCTTCCGGGGGGTGGTTTTCGACGTGGACCCCGAATTCGCCAACACCGAGGAGTGGTACGAATCCATCCCCGAAGAGGCGCGACCGGCCAAGGAACAGCCGTTCTACCACCTGCTGGCCGAGAACGAGCAAAGCTTCTACGTGGCCTACGTGTCGGAACAGAACCTGGTCGCCGATTATTCCGGCGAGCCGGTGGATCACCCCGACATCCCGGACCTGTTCGGCGCCTTCGTCGACGGCAGCTACGAGCTTCACTTCCAGCTGAACTGAGCCGCCGCGCCCGTTCGGGATCGGCTCAA
>NZ_JBELMH010000085.1:0-4859 GCF_042096055.1 Citreimonas sp.
GCCGCGCTGGCCGAGCCGGACGAGATCAAGGACCGCGCGCAGGTGCGTGTCCTCGCCGGTGCGCTGAAGGCGCTGCCGGAGGAGACGCTCGACGCCATGACGCGCGAGGGCGACCCGGTCGAGGGATGGATTCTCGGGCTGGGACACGAGGGCAAGCTGACCGACGCCGCCATGCGGGCCAGCGACGGCCCCGCACCGCCGTCCCTGCGCAACGACTGCTTCGCCATGCCGCGCGGGATCGACTGGGTGCCGGTCGACGACGCGCTGGCGCGGCTGCGATCAGGGCTGCACGTGGTGACCGCGACGCAGCGGATCCCGACCGCCCAGGCCGCCGGCCGGATCCTGGCCGCGGACACCGTCGCGCGCCGGTCGAACCCGCCGCGGCCCAACTCGGCCGTCGATGGCTACGGCTTCGCGCACGACGCGATCGGCGACGGGCCGCAGCGCCTGCCTCTGGTCGAGGGCCGCGCCGCCGCCGGTCAGCCCTTCACCGGCACGGTACCCGCGGGCCATGCAGTCCGGATCCTGACGGGCGCGATCCTGCCCGACGGCGTCGATACCGTCGTGCTCGAGGAGGACACAGCCAGCGATGCCCGGCACGTCGCATTCCACGGGCCGCTGAAGCGCGGCGCCAACACGCGCAAGGCCGGCGAGGACGTGGTCGAGGGCGCGCCCGCCCTGCCCGCCGGTCACCGCCTGCGCGCGCCGGACCTCGCGCTGTTGTCGGCGCTGGGGATCGGGACGGTCGCCGTGCATCGCCGCCTTCGGGTCGGCGTGGTGTCGACCGGGGACGAAATCGTCGCCACACCGGATCAGCCCGCGGCGCCGCACCAGATCTACGACGCGAACCGCCCGATGCTGCTGGCGCTGGCCGAGGGCTGGGGCTACGAGCCGGTCGACCTGGGCCATGCGCGCGATGACCCGGAGACCATCGCGGCCCGGCTGGATCACGGGGCGCAAGTGGCCGACGTGATCCTGACCTCGGGCGGGGCCTCGGCCGGGGACGAAGACCACGTCTCGGCTCTGCTACGCTCGCGCGCGACCCTGTCGAGCTGGCGCATCGCGTTGAAGCCGGGGCGCCCGCTGGCGCTGGCGATGTGGAACGGTGCGCCGGTGTTCGGTCTGCCGGGCAACCCCGTGGCCGCGCTGGTCTGCGCCCTGATCTTCGCGCGGCCGGCGTTTTCGCTGATGGCGGGCGCGGGCTGGGCGGTGCCGGAAGGGTTCACCGTGCCGGCCGCCTTCACCAAGAACAAGAAGCCCGGCCGCCGCGAATACCTGCGCGCGCGCCTGACCGACGACGGTGCGGCCGAGGTCTTCGCATCGGAAGGATCGGGGCGGATCAGCGGGCTCAGCTGGGCGACGGGTCTGGTCGAGTTGCCGGACGAGGCGGTGCAGGTCGCGCCGGGCACGCCCGTGCGCTTCATCCCCTATGCCAGCTTCGGGCTGAGCTAGACCTTGCGGATCAGGTAGACCTGAGCGCCCGCTTCCTCGGCGGTGCCGACCAGCGAGTTCCCGGATTCGGCGCAAAAATGCGGAACGTCCACGACAGCGGCCGGATCGTCGGCAACCACGCGCAGCACCGCGCCCTTCGGCAGTCCCTGCAGACGCTTGCGCGCCTTGAGAACGGGCAGCGGGCAAAGCAGCCCGCGCGCGTCCAGTTCGTGGTCCCAGTTCGCCTCGCTCATGCGATGCAGATAGGCCGTAGCGGGGATGCTGTCCATCCTCCGCATTGATCGGGAATTTCTATCGGTTTACGGGTTTTCGATATTGATTGTTTTAGCCAATCGAACGTCTTCTGCGCCAAAGCAAAGGGGATTGCGACATGGCCTTGGATGACCGCGACAGCGTCTGGCGCGCGGGCCGCAGCGGCGGCAAGGGGCGCAACACGCCAAAAGGGCGGCAGTTGGACGATGGCGCCCTGGCCGAGGTGCGCGCCCTGCTGGGCAACCGGCCGCGCCGCCGCGACCTGCTGATCGAGCACCTGCACCTGATCCAGGACGCCCACGGTCACCTGTCGGCGCCGCACCTGCGCGCGCTGGCCGAGGAAATGCGCCTGTCCATGGCCGAGGTGTGGGAGGTCGCGACCTTCTACGCCCATTTCGATCCCGTGCGCGAGGACGAGACGCCGCCGCCGGCCCTGACGATCCGCGTCTGCGATTCGCTGTCGTGCGAACTCGCCGGGTCCGAGGCGCTGCTGGCGGCCCTGCGCGACGGCCACGACCCCGCGCAGGTCCGCGTCGTGCGCGCACCCTGCATGGGTCGCTGCGACACCGCCCCCGTGGCCGAGGTCGGTCATCGCTTCGTCGATGCGGCGACGCCCGAAACCGTGGCCGAGGCCGTAGCCTCGGGCAACTACCACGCGCACATCCCCGACTATGAGGCCTTCGACGCCTACCGCGCGAACGGCGGCTACGACACGCTGCTGTCGTTGCGCGAAGGCGGAGACTGGGAGGCGGTGCAGGAACAGGTTCTTTCCTCGGGCCTGCGCGGCCTGGGCGGTGCGGGCTTCCCGTCGGGCAAGAAGTGGGGCTTCGTCCGCGCCAATCCGGGACCGCGCTACCTGGCCGTGAACGGCGACGAGGGCGAGCCCGGCACCTTCAAGGACCGCTACTACCTCGAACGCACGCCGCACCTGTTCCTCGAGGGCATGCTGATCGCCGCTTGGGCGGTCGAGGCCGACACAGCGTTCATCTACATGCGCGACGAATACCCCGGCGTGCTGGAGATCCTGCGCCGCGAGATCGCCGCGCTTGAAGACGCCGGGATCGTCGCGCCCGGATATATCGACCTGCGCCGCGGAGCCGGCGCCTATATCTGCGGCGAGGAATCCGCGATGATCGAAAGCATCGAGGGCAAGCGCGGCATCCCGCGGCTGCGCCCGCCCTACGTGGCGCAGGTCGGCGTCTTCGACCGACCCACGCTGGTCCACAACGTGGAGACGCTGCACTGGGTCGCGCGCGTCTGCCGCGAGGAGCCCGAGGTGCTGAACGCGCACGAAAGGAACGGCCGCAAGGGCCTGCGCAGCTACTCGGTCTCGGGGCGCGTGGCGACGCCGGGCGTCTACCTGCTGCCCGCCGGATCGACCATCACCGACATCATCGAGGCGGCCGGTGGGATGGCCGAGGGGCACGTCTTCAAGGCGTTCCAGCCGGGCGGGCCGTCCTCGGGGCTGTTGCCCGCCACGCTGAACGACGTGCCGCTCGACTTCGACACGCTGCAGCCGCACGGGTCGTTCATCGGCTCGGCCGCCGTGGTCGTTCTGTCGGACAAGGACAGCGCCAAGGCCGCCGCGCTCAACATGCTGCGCTTCTTCGAGGCGGAATCCTGCGGCCAATGCACGCCGTGCCGGTCGGGCTGCGAGAAGGCGGTCAAGCTGATGCAGGCCGACCGATGGGACGCCGCGCTGCTGGGCGATCTATGCGAGGTCATGGTCGACGCGTCGATCTGCGGGCTGGGCCAGGCGGCGCCGAACCCGATCCGCCACGTTCTGAAACACTTTCCCGACGAGGTCCTGTGATGGATGGTTCCCGCCCTGATCCCGTGATCTTCACCCTCGACGGCCAGAACGTGGCGGCGCACGAGGGCGAGACGCTCTGGGACGTGGCCACGCGCCACGGCAAGACGATCCCGCATCTCTGCCACAAGCCCGCGCCGGGCTACAAACCCGACGGCAATTGCCGCGCCTGCATGGTCGAGATCGACGGCGAGCGGGTGCTGGCCCCGTCCTGCTGCCGCCACCCCGAGAACGGCATGGAGGTTCGCACCGACAGCGCCCGCGCCACCAAGGCCCGCGCCATGGTGCTGGAACTTCTGCTGGCCGACCAGCCAAAGCAGGACGAGGCGCACGACCGTTCGGCTCATCTTAGGGACATGGCCGAGGCCACCGGCGTCACCGAAAGCCGGTTTCCCAAGCTCGAGCCTGAGCGCGTTCCCCTGCTCGACGACAGTCATGTCGCGATGCGCGTCAACCTCGACGCCTGCATCCAGTGCGGGCTGTGCGTGCGCGCCTGCCGCGACGTTCAGGTCAACGACGTGATCGGCATGGCCGGGCGCGGGCACAACGCCTACCCGGTCTTCGACTTCGACGACCCGATGGGCGACAGCACCTGCGTGGCCTGCGGCGAATGCGTGCAGGCCTGCCCCACGGGCGCGCTGATGCCCGCCAGCGTCATGGACGATGCGCAACACGGCGACAGCGAGGCGCACGAGACGGAAACGCAGTCGGTCTGCCCGTTCTGTGGCGTCGGCTGCCAGATCAGCGTCAAGGTCAAGGACGGCCGCGTCACCCGGGTCGAGGGCATCAACGGCCCCGCGAACGAGGGCCGGCTGTGCGTCAAGGGGCGCTTCGGCTTCGACTACATCCACCACCCGCACCGCCTGACCAAGCCGCTGATCCGGCGTGAGGACGCGCCCGACAAGGGGCTGAACGTCGACCCATCGAACCCGTGGACCCATTTCCGCGAAGCGAGCTGGGACGAGGCGCTGGACCGCGCAGCGCACGGGCTGGCGGACCTGCGCAGCTACCACGGCGGCGCCTCCGTCGCGGGCTTCGGCAGCGCCAAGTGCACCAACGAAGAAGCGTACCTGTTCCAGAAGTTCATCCGCCAGGGGTTCGGCCACAACAACGTGGACCACTGCACGCGACTGTGCCACGCCTCGTCGGTCGCGGCGCTGATGGAGAACGTGGGCTCCGGCGCCGTCACCGCCACCTTCAACGAGATCGAGAACGCCGACGTCGCCATCGTCATCGGCGCCAACCCGACCGAGAACCACCCCGTCGCGGCGACCTACTTCAAGCAGTTCGCCCAGCGCGGCGGACAGCTGATCGTGATGGACCCGCGGGCGCAGGCGCTCAAGCG
>NZ_JBELMH010000085.1:4959-13136 GCF_042096055.1 Citreimonas sp.
CGGCCGAGCGCGGCATGATCTTCTGGGGCATGGGCGTCAGCCAGCACATCCACGGCACCGACAACGCTCGCTGCCTGATCGCGCTGGGGCTGCTGACCGGCAACGTCGGCAAGCCCGGCGCCGGGTTGCACCCTCTGCGTGGCCAGAACAACGTGCAGGGCGCATCGGATGCGGGGCTCATCCCGCAATTCATGCCCGACTACCAGTCGGTCACCGACCCCGAGGTGCGCGCTCTGTTCCGCCACATCTGGCGCGGCACCGAGATCTCGGCCACGCCGGGCCTGACGGTGGTCGAGATCATCGACCGCGTCTATCGCGGCGAGATCAAGGGCATGTACATCCTGGGCGAGAACCCTGCCATGTCCGATCCGGACGTCGCGCATGCCCGCAAAGCGCTGGCCGCGCTGGACCACTTGGTCGTGCAGGACATCTTCCTGACAGAGACCGCGATGTTCGCCGACGTGATCCTGCCCGCCGCCGCCTTCCCCGAGAAATCCGGCAGCGTGACCAACACCAACCGCACGGTCCAAGCCGCGCGCAAGGCCGTGGACGCCCCCGGCGAGGCGCGCGAGGACTGGGCGATCCTGGTAGACATGGCGCGCCGCATCGGGCTGGACTGGGATTACGACGACCCGCGCGAGATCTTCAACGAGATGAAGATGTCGATGCGCAGCCTGCACCACATCACGTGGTCGCGGCTGGTCGCCGAAGGCGGTGTCACCTATCCCAGCAACGGCCCCGAGGACCCGGGCCAGTCGGTGGTGTTCGGCGACGGCTTTCCGCGCCGCGCGGGCCGCGCTCGGTTCGCCCCGGCGCGTGTCAGCCCACCGGCCGAGGCCCCGGATGCAAGCTATCCGATGATCCTGACCACGGGCCGGCAGCTGGAGCATTGGCACACCGGCAGCATGACCCGCCGTGCGAGCGTGCTTGACGCGGTCGAGCCCGAGGCGACCTGTGCCCTGCACCCGGCCACCTTGCGCGATCTGGGCGTAGAGGCTGGCGAGATGGTCACGCTCGAGACGCGGCGCGGGACCGTGACGGTCAAGGCGCGCGCCGACCGCAGCATCGCGCTCGACATGGTGTTCCTGCCCTTCGCCTATATCGAGGCCGCGGCCAACCTGATGACCAACTCGGCGCTCGACCCCTACGGCAAGATCCCCGAGTTCAAGTTTTCGGCGGTGCGGGTCACGCGGCCGAACGCGCAGGACGTCGCCGCCGAATGATCAGCCTTGGCTGTCCGCGCCCGCCGCGGGCAGCCAGACCGAGAATTCCGCACCGCCGTCGGGGTGGTTGCGCGCCTGGATGATGCCGCCCGCGCGCTGCACCAGCGTCTGGCTGATCGACAGGCCCAGCCCCGTGCCCTCGGCCCGCTTGGTGGTGAAGAACGGGTCGAACACCGACGCCAGGATGTCGTCCGGCAGTCCCGGCCCAGTGTCGCGCACGGTCAGACAGACGCCGTCGCGGCCGTCGCGCGTGACCGGCGCGATGCCGATGTCCAAGCGCCCCTCCGGCCCCATCGCCTGCACCGCGTTCACGACCAGGTTGATGACCACCTGCTGGATCTCGCCCGCGTCGATCCGCACCGGAGGCGCCTCGTGGAAGTCGGAGCGCACGTCGATCTCGCTCTTGGCCAGCATGTGATCGACCAGCACCAGGCAATCGGACACAACGGGCGCCAGCGACACCGTCTCGTCGCCGCCGGAATACTCGTCGGGCCGGGCGAATTGCAGCAGCTTGCCGACGATGGCGTCGATCCGCATGACCTGCCGGTCGATCAGGTCCAGCTCGGTCTTCACCGGAACGGTGTCTTCGCCCAGCGTTTCGCGGATCACGTCCACGTTGCCCTGGATCACCGCGACAGGGTTGTTGATCTCGTGCGCGACGCCCGCAGTGATCTCGCCGATCGAGGCGAGCTTTTCGCTCATAACCAACTGGCGGAAGGTCTCTTCCAGCTTGGCGTTCGCCTCGCGCAGCTCGGACGTGCGCTCCTCGACCCGCTGGTTGAGGTCCTGCGCGTAGCTGCGCAGCCGGCGGTCGCGGTCCTGCACCTGGTCCAGCAGATCGTCGAGATGCGCCGCCACCTGCCCGATCTCGTCGCGCGAGCGCATGGCGCCGTTGCGCGCCGAAAGATCCCCCCGCCCGACGCGCCGCATGGTCTGCGTCATGCGTTCGAGCGGCGCGAATATGCCCTTCGCCAGCCACAGGAACACCGGCACCGACAACGCGAGGACGCCCGCGAAGGCGCCGAGCATCCACAGGTAGGCCTCGCGCTTGGCGGCGGTGAAGGGCGCTTCGAGGAAGCCGACATAGAGCATGCCGACCCGTTCGCCGAAACTGTCGGTCAGGGGCAGGTAGCCCGAGATGTACCAGTCGTTCACGACGAAGGCGCGGTTCAGCCAAGTGCGCCCCTCGTCCAGCACGGCGTTGCGCACCACCGCCGAGACGCGCGTGCCCAGCGCGCGCACGTCCTCGAACAGGCGCACGTTGGTCGACACCCGCACGTCGTCGAGGAACAGCGTGGCGGTGCCCTGCCGCTCGCCCCCGGTGACGGCGTTGAGGTAGACCAATGCGTTGATCGAGTCGATGAACTGCAGGTTGCGATTCAGCAGGATGCCCCCGACCAGCACGCCGCGCGCGCCGTCCAGCGTCACGGGCGCCGCGGAATGCACCACCATGCCGCGGTCCTCGACCTCGCGATCGGTGGGCACGGCGGCCTCGGTGTCGATCAGGTCGATCCGCGCGCGCTCGGCCAGCCTTCCGGGAAACGAGGCGAGCTTTTCCGCCGGAAAGATGTCGATCCGGGTGGCAGGGCTGCCCGACAGCGCGGCGGCGATAACCGGCCAGCGCGCGGCGGCGCCCTCGGCCCGAGCTTCGGGCAGGTAGTACAGGAAATCGAGCTCGAGCGCCTCGCGCGTTTCCGAGAAGTACGACGCCCGCGCGGCCGGTTCGCGCGTCAGCGCGTCGGCGAACTGCACAGACCGCGCCACGCCGGTCAGGTCGTCGCCGGTGCGGGTCATGATCTGCTCGAGGTACTGCTCGGCGATACGCAGATCGCTGTCGACGTTGGCGATCAGCAGCGCGTCGTAATCCGCGGTCCAGCGGGTCATGCCGATCAGCAGCAGCAGCGGCATCAACACGACGAGCGGCGCCAGGGCCAGCACCAGAAGGCGCAGGCGGACCGAGGTCATGGGGCGGATCAGGCGGCGCGGCATAGGATCAGCCGGCGCCGGGCGACCACACGAAAGGCCATCCCCTAGTCACGCGCCGTGGTCCGTTCCAGCCGCTGGCGCGCGATCGCCTCGTGCTCCTCGGCCTTGCGGTCGGCGAACAGCGCGGCCTCGACGAAGTTCAGATGCGCCTCGACCGCCGCGCGTGCGCCCGCCGGGTCGCGCGCCTGCAGCGCATCGTTGATCAGCCGGTGCTGGTCGAGCAATGCGCTGCGGGTTGTGCGCTGCTTGAACATCACCTGGCGGTTGTAGAACACGCCCTCGCGCAGCAGCTGGTACATCGAGCGCATCATGTGAAGCATGATGACGTTGTGGCTGGCCTCGATGATCGCGAGGTGGAAATCGGCGTCCAGCCGCGCTTCGTCGGCGGGATCGCGCTTGCGGTGCGCGGTTTCCATCCGGGCGAACAGCGTGTCGATGACCTTGAGGTCGGAATCGGTGCCCGCGCGCGCCGCGCGTTCGGCTGCCAGCCCCTCCATGTCGCGGCGGAACGATAGGTAGTCGAACACCGCCTCGTCATGCTTCGAGAACAGGTCGATCAGCGCGTCCGAGAACGCCGAGCCCAGCACGTCGGCCACGTAGATGCCCGAGCCCGCGCGCGGGCTGAGCAGGCCGCGCGCCTGAAGCTCCGCCACCGCCTCGCGCAGCGAGGGGCGCGACACGTCCAGCCGTTCGGACAGCTCGCGCTCGGACGGCAGACGCTCGCCCGGGCGCAGGATGCCACGCAGGATCAGCTTCTCGATCTGGCGCACGACGGCGGAGGACAGCTTCTCGGACTGCACGGGGCGGAAGGGCATGGTGAACCTCGGGAATTGGTCGGACAGTATGACCACCCCGGCGGGTTCGCAAGCGTGGCGCTACCAGCGCGTCAGCGCGGCCTCGTCCTCGTCCCGGGCGGCGACCCAGTCGGCGCCTTCCCCGGCATGTTCCTTCTTCCAGAAGGGGGCGCGGGATTTCAGGTAGTCCATCAGGAACTCGGCCGCCTCGAACGCGTCCTTGCGGTGCCGCGCGGCGGTGGCGACCATCATGATCTTGTCGCCCGGCGCGAGGCGGCCGTAGCGGTGGATCACCAGCACGTCGCCAAGGCTCCAGCGGTCGCGTGCCTCTTCGGCGATCGCGGTTAGCGCCTTCTCGGTCATGCCGGGGTAATGCTCGATCTCCATGACCTGCAGATCACCCGAGGCGACGTCGCGCACGATCCCGGTGAAGGTCACGATGGCGCCCATGTCGTGCCGCCCGTCGGCAAAGCCGGCGGCCTCGGTCGCGAAGTCGAAGGGCGCTTCCTGCACGACGACGCGCATGATCAGCCCCCGGTCATCGGCGGGAAGAACGCCACCTCGCGTGCGCCGGCGATGGAGGCGTCGAAATCCGTCAGTTCCTGGTCGACCGCGACGCGCAGCGCCGACAGGTCGGCGAAGGCGGCGGCATAGCGGTCCTCGCGCGCGCGCAGCTCGTCGACCAGCGCCGAGACGGTCGCGGCGTCGGTCTCGACCCGCTCTTTCGGCAGGCCGATCCGTTCACGCACCCAAGCGAAATACAGCACGTCCATCACCGGTCCTCCGTCAGGAAGGGCATCGCCTTGCGGAAATATTCCCAGCCGGTGATCACGGTCAACAGCGCGGCGACCCACAGCAGCACGATCCCGAGGTTGCCGGTCCAGACCATGCCGAATTCCTTCCACCGCAGACCCATCAGGTCCTCTTCCCGGCCGCTCAGGATATCGTTCACGATCTGCGCGTCCATGCCCATCGAGGACATGACGAGGTAATGCTCGAACACGCCTTGCGCGAACAGCACCGCGATGGCCACCATTTGCGCCGTGGTCTTCCACTTGGCGAGGTTGGTCACCTTCAGGGTGCCCGACTTCTGGCCCAGGAATTCCCGCAGGCCGGACACGAACACCTCGCGGAAGGTGATGAAGGTCGCGGGCAGCACCAGCCACGGCGACATCGAGGAATAGCCCACGATCACCATCAGCGCGATTATCACCATCGCCTTGTCGGCGATCGGGTCCATCATGGCGCCGATCTTGGTCTCCTGCTTCCAGCTGCGGGCGAGATGCCCGTCGATCCAGTCGGTCACCGCCGCCAGGATGAACAGCATCAGCGCCAGCCAGTCGGCGTAGGGGCGCGAGAAATAGAGGAACATCAGTGCCAGGCCCGGCGCGGCGAGCAGGCGGAGAACCGTCAGGATGTTGGGCAGGGTCCATTGCATGGTCTCTACGTAGCCTTTCGGACCGCCCGGCGAAAGGGCTAGCCGCACGATCCCGCGCGCCGCCGCAACCGGTCGAGCAGCGCACCGCGCGCGGGGGGCAGCGCCTCTTGCCCCAGATCGGCGGCCACGTGGTGCAGCAGGAAGTACCCCGTCACCTCGAGCCCGCGCAGGATCGCGGCGTCGTCGGCGCTCCCGCCGCCCAGCAACACCGGCGGCAGCGGCAGCAGGCGGTCGGCCCAGTCGCCGGCGCCTTCTGCCGTCACCGCGCGCCCGGTGCGGGGCGAGACGTATTCCAGCCCCTCGGTCGCGCCGGTGACGGCACAGACCGACAGGTCGAGGCCGAAACCCATGTCGTCCAGCAGCGCGCGCTCCCACCGCAGGTAGGCCAGCGGCCACAGGTCGGGCTGGCCCAGCAGGTCCAGCAGCGCCTCGGTCCGGGTGTAGAGCGCGGGGCTCGCGGCGCGTTCGGGCAACGACCACCGGACCAGCGCCAGCACCGCCGACAGCCCTGCCAGCGACAGCCGGTCGCCCAGGGCAGCCGCCGCGCGCGAGCGCTGCGGCTCGGCCGTGAAGGCGCCCATGTGATCCTCGAGCCGCGCGCGCCACGTCAGGTCGAGCTGCGCGCCCGGCTGCAGAACCGGCGCCAGCTTGCGCGAGGTGCCGCCGCGCAGCACCCCCGCATGGCGGCCGTGCCCCGGCGTGAAGACGTCGAGGATCAGCGACGTCTCGCCGTGCTTGCGGGTCGCCAGAAGGATGCCGGTGTCGCGCCATTCCATGCGGTCGAACGTGGCCGCGCGCAGGCCCGGCGGCAAGGTGCTTCGCGCCGTTCCAACTTCGCCTCAGTCGCGCAGGCCATCCTGGTCCAGAAGATGCCGGCCTTGGCGGTCCTCGACCTCGATCACCCACAGGTCGGGATCGAATCCGCGCTGGCGGGCAATGGCGGCGTCCACCGCGCGTTCGTCGCCCTCGGCCAGCACGTCCCAAGCGCGCGCGCCGGTCATCAGGTCGAAGCCGCGGGTGAAGGCCTGCGCGCGGCCGTCCAGCGTCGCCAGCTTGACCAGCACGGCGCCCGCGTTGTCGTCGCCATGCGCTACCACGAAGGCGGGGATGTCGGCCAGCCGCAGCCGCGTCAGGTAGCCGTCGACCCAGAACCGCGAGGTCAGCCGCGCCACGTCAATCCCCGTCGCGGAAGTCGAGGCCCATCTCGGAATACCGCTCGGCCTCGTCCAGCCAGTTCTCGCGCACCTTCACCTGCAGGAACAGGTGGACCTTGCGGCCCAGGAACTCTTCGAGCTCTTCGCGCGACGCCTTCGAGATCGCCTTGATCGTCTCGCCCTTGTGGCCCAGCACGATGCCCTTGTGGCCGTCGCGCGCGACGTACACCACCTGGTCGACGCGGGCCGAGCCGTCCTTGCGCTCTTCCCAGTGCTCGGTCTCGACCGTCAGCTGGTAGGGCAGTTCCTGATGCAGGCGCAGGGTCAGCTTCTCGCGCGTCATCTCGGCGGCGATCATGCGCATGGGCAGGTCGGCGATCTGGTCCTCGGGGTACAGCCACGGCTCTTCCGGCAGCTGGTCGGCCAGCCAGCGGCGCATGTCGTCGACGCCGTGACCCTTCTCGGCCGAGATCATGAAGGTCTGCGCGAAGGCGTGGCGGTCATTGAGGTCCTGCGACAGCGCCAGCAGCGTTTCGGCCTTCACGCGGTCGATCTTGTTGATCGCCAGCGCCACGGTTTGCCCCTGCGGCATGTCCTTCAGCCCGTCGACGATGCGCTTGACGCCCTCGGTCACGCCGCGATGCGCCTCGATCAGCAGCACGATCACGTCGGCGTCGGCCGCCCCGCCCCACGCCGCCTTGACCATCGCGCGGTCCAGCCGCCGGCGCGGCACGAACAGCCCCGGCGTGTCGACGAAGACGATCTGCGCGTCGCCCTCGATCGCGACGCCGCGGATGCGCGTGCGTGTGGTCTGCACCTTGTGGGTGACGATCGACACCTTGGCGCCGACCATGCGGTTGGTCAGCGTCGACTTGCCCGCGTTGGGCTCTCCGATCAGGGCGACGAATCCGGCGCGGGTGGTCATGGGCGGGTCCTTGGGCGTGACTGCAAGGCCGGGGCTTTAGCGCGGATCACGGCGCCGCGCCAGCCCCCGCGGCCCGCCGCGTCCGCCTGTCGCGCAGCAGGGTGTAGAGCCCCGAGACGACGATCAGCGCGGCGCCGGCCAGCATCCAGGCGTCGGGCCGTTCGCCGAAGACGGCATAGGCGATCACCAGCGCAACGATCAGCCGGAAGTAGCGGAATGGTGCGACGACGGAAACCGTGCCCGACCGCATCGCCTGCGTCAGGGCGGCGTAGGACACCACGCCCACCAGCGCCGTGGCGATCATCCACGGCCAGGCGGGCGCCGGCGGGAGGGCGGGACGCGCGCCCTCGGCCACCAGGATCACGAGGCCGGCGGCGGTGACCACGGCGAAGCCCAGCACGCCCAGCTGCGCCGCGTGCACGCCCGGCGGGCTGGTGCGGGTGGCCAGGTCGCGGCCGGCGAAACCGATCATACCCAGCACGGCGAAGATCACCGTGGGCTGGAACCCCTCCGCACCGGGGCGCAGGATCAACAGCACGCCGATGAACCCGGCGCCGGTCGCAGCCCAGCGGCGCGGGCCGACCTTCTCGCCCAGAACGAGTGCCGCGCCCAGCGTCACCATCAGCGGCGCGGCCTGCAGGATCGCCGTGGTCGTCG
>NZ_JBELMH010000086.1:0-3548 GCF_042096055.1 Citreimonas sp.
CCGCGTCGGCCAGGCCCGCGGCCTCGAGCTTGGCCTTCACGTCGGCCTCGCGGCCCACGACCAGCGCCTGGCCCAGCCCCGAGCGCTGGTAGCTGACCGCGGCGCGCAGGACGCGGGGGTCGTCACCCTCGGAAAAGATCATCCGCGCCTGGTTCGCCCGCGCGCGGGCGTTGATCGAGCGCAGGATCGACGCGGTGGGATCCATGCGGCTTTTCAGGCCGACCTCGTAAGCGTCCATGTCGATGATGGGCCGCCGAGCCGCGCCGGTGTCCATGCCAGCCCGCGCGACCGCCGGCGGGATGCGCCAGATCAGCCGCGGGTCGAACGGCGTGGGAATGATGTAGTCGCGCCCGAAGGTCAGCGTCTTGCCGTAGGCCAGCGCGACTTCGTCGGGCACGTCCTCGCGCGCGAGCGCGGCCAGCGCCTCGGCGCAGGCGATCTTCATCGCGTCGTTGATGGCGCGGGCGTGGATGTCGAGCGCGCCGCGAAAGAGGTACGGGAATCCCAGAACGTTGTTGACCTGGTTGGGATAGTCCGACCGGCCGGTGGCGACGATGGCGTCGGCGCGGATCTCTTGCGCCTCTTCCGGCGTGATCTCGGGGTCGGGGTTGGCCATGGCGAAGATCACCGGGTTCTCGGCCATCGACTCGACCATCGCGGGCGTCACCGCGCCCTTGACCGACACGCCGATGAAGACGTCCGCGCCCTTCATCGCCTCGTCAAGCGTGCGCAGGTCGGTCTTGACTGCGTGCGCCGACTTCCACTGGTTCATGCCGTCGGTGCGGCCCTGGTAGATCACGCCCTTGGTGTCGCAGGCGATGCAGTTCTCGTGCCGCGCGCCCATCGACTTGAGCAACTCCAGGCACGCGATCCCGGCCGCGCCCGCGCCGTTGAGGACGATCTTCACGTCCTCGATCTTCTTGTCGCTGATGTGCAGCGCGTTGATCAGGCCCGCGGCACAGATAACCGCCGTGCCGTGCTGGTCGTCGTGGAAGACGGGGATGTCCATCTGCTCCTTGAGCGTCTGCTCGATGATGAAGCATTCCGGCGCCTTGATGTCCTCGAGGTTGATGCCCCCGAAGGTCGGGCCCATCAGGCGCACCGCCTTGATGAACTCGTCCGGGTCCTCGGTATCCAGCTCGATGTCGATGCTGTTCACGTCGGCGAAACGCTTGAACAGGACGGACTTGCCCTCCATCACCGGCTTGCTCCCCAGCGCACCCAGATTGCCGAGGCCCAGCACTGCCGTGCCGTTCGAGATCACGGCGACGAGGTTGCCCTTGTTGGTGTAGTCGTAGGCCAGTTCGGGATTGGCGGCGATCTCTTCGCACGGCACCGCGACGCCGGGGGAATAGGCCAGCGACAGGTCGCGCTGTGTTGTCATCGGGACGGTGGCGTTGACCTCCCACTTGCCCGGCGTGGGCTCGTAATGGAACGCCAGCGCCTCTTCGCGCGTGTACTTGGTTCTCGACATGGCTCCCCCTCGTCGCGGCGGTTTTCCGGTTTCACCGCTCCTCCGTCAGCCTTAATGTCACGCCAAACCGGCCGGGGGAAGGTTCGTGAACGCCAGTGTCAAAGCGCAGGACTCGTCCGTCACACCGATGATGGCGCAGTATCTGTCGATCAAGGCCGAGTATGCCGACGCGCTGCTGTTCTATCGCATGGGCGACTTCTACGAGCTGTTCTTCGACGACGCCGCCGCGGCGGCCGAGGCGCTGGACATCGCCCTGACCAAGCGCGGCAAGCACGACGGCGACGACATCCCCATGTGCGGCGTGCCGGTGCACGCGGCCGAGGGTTACCTTCTGACGCTGATCCGCAAGGGGTTCCGCGTCGCCGTGTGCGAGCAGATGGAGCCGCCTTCCGAGGCCAAGAAGCGCGGCGCCAAGTCCGTCGTGCGGCGCGAGGTCGTGCGCCTCGTCACGCCCGGCACGCTGACCGAGGACACGCTTCTGGACGCGCGCCGGCACAATTACCTGGCGGCGCTGGCGCGCGTGCGCGACGACTGGGCGCTGGCGTGGTGCGACATCTCGACAGGCGCGTTTCACGTGATGCAGGTCGGACAATCGCGCATCGGCGCCGAGATCGCGCGCCTGGCGCCCTCCGAGCTGCTGGTGACCGACACGGTCGACGAGACCATGCGCGAGGTTCTGGGCGACCTCGGCGTCTGGCCCACGATATTGGGTGCGGCCAGCTTCGATTCCACCGCGGCCGAGGGGCGACTGTGCGCCGCCTACGGCGTGTCCACGCTGTCGGGCTTCGGCACCTTCGACCGGGCCGAGCTGTCGGCGATGGGCGCGGTGGTCGACTATCTCGACATCACGCAGAAGGGCGCCCTGCCCCGCCTGACCCCGCCGCGGACCGAGGCGACGTCGCGCCTGATGCAGATCGACGCCGCGACGCGCCGAAACCTCGAGCTGACGCACAGCCTGCAGGGCGGCCGGGCCGGCAGCCTGCTGTCGGTGATCGACCGCACGGTGACGGCCGCCGGCGCGCGGCTGCTGGAACGGCGGTTGGCCTCGCCCTCGCGCGATCTGGGCGTCATCCGTGGGCGGCTGGAGGCTGTGCGCTGGGCGGTCGAGACGCCGCTGGCCGACAGGTTGCGCGACGCGCTGCGGCGGGTGCCGGACCTCGACCGCTCGCTGTCGCGGCTGGCGCTGGACCGGGGCGGGCCGCGCGACCTGGCGGCGCTGCGCAACGCCTGCGAGCAGGCCGCCGACATCCTGCGCCTGCTGGACGGCGCCGACCTGCCCGACATGCTGATCGAGGCGCGCGAGTCGCTGTCGGGCTTCGACGCCCTGCGCGACACGCTGGCCGCAGCACTGGTGGCCGACCCGCCACTGCTGGTCCGCGACGGCGGCTTCATCGCCGCGGGGCACGACGCCCCGCTGGACGAGGCGCGGCAGCTGCGAGACGAAGGACGCGGCGTGATCGCGCGCATGCAGGCGGATTACGCGCAGCAGGCCGGCATCTCGGGCCTCAAGATCAAGCACAACAACGTGCTGGGCTACTTCATCGAGACGACGGCGACACACCGCGACCGGATGCTGCAGCCGCCGCTGTCGGACACCTTCATCCATCGCCAGACCACCGCCAACCAGCTGCGCTTCACCACCGTCGAGTTGTCCGAGATCGAGACGCGCATCCTCAACGCCGGCGGCGAGGCGCTGGAGATCGAGAAACGCCTGTTCGCGGACCTGCGGGCGCAGGTTCTGGACGCCGCGCCCGCGCTGTCGGGGCTGGCGCTGGGGCTGGCCGAGTTCGACCTGAGCCTGGGACTCGCCGTCCTCGCCCGCGCGCGCGACTGGACCCAGCCGCAGGTGGACGATTCCCGCGCCTTCCGCATCGAGGGCGGGCGCCACCCGGTGGTCGAGGCCGCGTTGGAAGCGTCTGGCACCCCCTTCGTGGCCAACGATTGCGCGCTCGACGCAGGCACCGGCGCGGCGGTGATGCTGCTGACCGGCCCGAACATGGCGGGCAAATCGACCTTCCTGCGCCAGAACGCGCTGATCGCGCTGCTGGCGCAGATGGGCAGCTTCGTGCCCGCC
>NZ_JBELMH010000086.1:3648-12992 GCF_042096055.1 Citreimonas sp.
AAGGAATGGCAGGGCGAGGTGATCTTCCTGCATGAGGTCCGCGACGGCGCGGCCGACCGTTCCTATGGTGTTCAGGTGGCGAAACTGGCGGGCCTACCGGCGCCGGTCATCGACCGCGCGCGAACCGTGCTGCAAGCGCTCGAGGAAGGCGAACGCGAACGCGCGGCACCCAAGGCGCTGATCGACGACCTGCCGCTGTTCTCGGCCGCAGCCGCGGCGCCCCCGCCGACGAAGGCAAAGGCCGTCTCGGAAGCCGAGGAACGCCTCGCGGCGCTGAACCCCGACGATCTGAGCCCGCGCGAGGCACTGCAGGCGCTTTACGACCTCAAGGCGCTCGCCAGCGGCTGACGCGCCTTGCCCTCACCTTGGCGAAAATACTCCGGGGGTGTGGGGGCAGCGCCCCCACCCGACGCCCGTGTTAGCTGGCCGGAGTCGAGCTGACGCCCACCTGGGCCGGACGCAGCAGCCGGTCGTGCAGCATGAAGCCGCTGGCCGAGACCTGGATGATGTCGCCGGCCTTGGTGTTGGGCACCGGTGCCTCGAACATCGCCTCGTGGTGCTGCGGGTCGAAGCGGTCGCCGACCTGCGGCTCGATCCGGTTCACGCCGTGGCGGTCGAAAACGTTGCCCAACTCCTTCAGCGTCAGCTCGACTCCTTCGACCAGCGCGGTCGAGGCAGAGGTGCCGTCTTCCCGCGCCACTGCCAGCGCCCGCTGGAGGTTGTCGTAGACCGGCAGCAGATCGCGCGCGATGCGGGTGCCGCCATAGGCCTGCGCTTCCTGACGGTCCTTCGCGGCGCGCTTGCGGGCGTTCTCGGCATCCGCCAGAGCACGCAGAAGCCGGTCCTTCAGATCGTCACGCTCGGCGCGAAGCGAATCCAGCTCGACATCCTCGGTGCTGGGCTCACTTTCGTCTTCGGGTTCCACCGCCTCGGGGTCGTCGAGGAACGGATCTTCCTTCGGGTCTGCCATGTCTCACCTCTGTTGCCGGTCGGCGATCAGCCGTCCGACCAGTTGGGCCGTGTAGTCCACGATGGGGACGATGCGGCCGTAGTTCAGGCGGGTCGGGCCGATCACGCCCACCGCGCCCACGATCTTTCGGTCCGCGTTCATATATGGAGAGACCACCAGAGAGGAACCCGAAAGCGAAAAAAGTTTGTTCTCGGAACCGATGAAGATGCGCACGCCGTCGCCCTCCTCGGCCAGTTCGAGGAACTCGGCGATGTCGCGCTTGCGCTCGAGATCGTCGAACAGCAGGCGGATCTTTTCCAGCTCTTCCTCGGCGGCGTCCTCTCCCAGAAGATTGGCCCGGCCGCGCACGATCAGGCGGGCCGACATGTCGGGCTCGGCCTCCCAGATGGCGACGCCGGATTCCACCAGTTCGGCCGCGAGCGTGTCTAGCTCTTGCCGCCGTTTCACGATCTCGCGGGCCATCGTGGTCTTCAGCTCGGCCAGCGTCTTGCCGTCGGCGAAGGCGTTGATGAAGTTCGCCGCCTCGCGCATGGCCGAGGGCGTCTGCCCCTTCGGCGGGGTGAACAAACGGTTCTCGACATGCCCGTCGGCGAAGACGATCACCACCAGCGCGCGGTCGCTGGACAGGCTGACGAACTCGATGTGCTTCAGCGGCGCCTCGTGCTTGGGCGTCAGCACCAGCGAGGCGCCGTGCGTGACGCCCGACAGCGCGTGGCCCACCCGGTCGAGCAGCCCGCCCACGTCGTCGGTGTTCGATCCCAGCGTGGCATCCAGCTTCTCGCGGTCGGCGGCTTCCAGATCGCCGACCTCGAGAAGACCGTCGACGAACATCCGCAGACCCAGCTGCGTCGGCACTCGCCCGGCGCTGACATGCGGGCTGTCCAGCAGGCCGAGGAACTCGAGGTCCTGCATCACGTTGCGCACGGTCGCGGCCGAGACCTTCTCGGACAGCGTGCGGGTCAGCACACGCGAGCCCACGGGTTCGCCGGACAGCAGATAGCCTTCGACCACGCGGCGGAAAACCTCGCGCGAGCGGTCGTTCATCTGTTCGAGCAGCGCGCCTGCCTCTTTCATGTTGCGCCTCTTGCCAGCCGGGTCATTAAAGGGGCCTCTCTGCCGGCGTCAATCGGGGTTGCGCCGGGGGTCGCGGCCCGTCTATGCCGAGCCAGACAACGGAGAGGCTACATGCGACCATCTGGACGGAATTTAAGCGAAATGCGGCCGGTTTCAATCGAGACCGGTGTGATGCGCCACGCCGAAGGGTCCTGCCTGATCAAGGTCGGACACACCCACGTGTTGTGCTCGGCCTCGCTGGAAGAGCGCGTTCCGCCGTTCATCAAGGGCTCGGGCCAGGGTTGGGTCACCGCCGAATACGGGATGCTGCCGCGCTCGACCTCGTCGCGGATGCGGCGCGAGGCGCAGGCCGGCAAGCAGGGCGGCCGCACGATCGAGATCCAGCGCTTGATCGGCCGCGCATTGCGCGCCGGCGTCGACCGCCAGGCCATGGGCGAACGCCAGATCACCGTCGATTGCGACGTGCTTCAGGCCGATGGCGGCACGCGCTGCGCGGCGATCACCGGCGGCTGGGTCGCGCTGCGGCTGGCGATCAACAAGCTGATGAAGGCCGGCGACGTGAAGACCGATCCGCTGATCTCGGAAGTGGCGGCGGTCAGCTGCGGCCTCTATGCGGGTCAGCCCGTGCTGGACCTGGACTACCCCGAGGATTCCGAGGCCGGCGTCGACGGGAACTTCATCCTGCGCGGCGACGGGCAGCTGGTCGAGATCCAGATGTCGGCCGAAAGCGCCACGTTCTCGCGCACGCAGATGGGCCAGTTGGTGGACCTCGCCGAGGCCGGCGTCGCACAGCTGGTCGAGGCGCAGCGGAAGGCCGTGGGATGACCCGCGCCTTCGACGGAGACACGCTGCTGGTCGCCACGCACAACAACGGCAAGCTCGAGGAAATCTCGGCCTTGCTGGCGGATTTCGGCGTGTCCGTCGTCGGCGCCAAGGCGATGGACCTGCCCGAGCCCGAGGAAACCGGCACCACCTTCGTCGAGAACGCGCGCATCAAGGCCCATGCTGCGGCGCAGGCGACCGGCCTGCCCGCCCTGGCCGACGATTCCGGGATCGAGATCGACGCGCTGGACAAGGCGCCGGGCGTCTACACCGCCGACTGGGCCGAAACGCCGAACGGCCGCGACTTCGTCATGGCGATGACCCGGGCGCATGACGAACTGGTCGCAAAGGGCGCGCCCGAGCCCTGGACCGCGCGGTTCTGCTGCACACTGGTGCTCGCCTGGCCCGATGGTCACGACGAGGTTTTCCCCGGCACGATGGAAGGCCGCGTGGTCTGGCCGATGCGGGGCGACCAGGGCCACGGGTACGACCCGATCTTCCAGCCACAGGGCCATGACGTGACCTTCGGCCAGATGGACCGCTGGCAAAAGAACCGGATCAGCCACCGTGCCGATGCCTTCGCCAGGCTTGTTGCAGGCTGCTTTGACCGTTGAACCCTGGCAGCGCGGGGGCTTCGGCCTGTATGTGCATTGGCCGTTCTGCGAAGCCA
Source organism: Citreimonas sp. (assembly GCF_042096055.1). Lineage (NCBI taxonomy): Bacteria > Pseudomonadati > Pseudomonadota > Alphaproteobacteria > Rhodobacterales > Roseobacteraceae > Citreimonas > Citreimonas sp. The sequence continues at coordinate 7,185 of NZ_JBELMH010000086.1, forward strand.
AGTGCCCCTATTGCGACTTCAACAGCCACGTTACGGCGTTCATAGACCAAAAACGCTGGGCGGATGCGCTGGCCGCCGAAGTGCGCCGCTGGGCCGCCGTGACGCCGGGCCGCGTGCTGTCGTCGATCTTTTTCGGCGGCGGGACACCGTCGCTGATGACGCCGGACACGGTCGACACGGTGCTGCGGGCCGCGCAGGACGGCTGGACCTGGGCCAACGACATCGAGATCACGCTGGAAGCGAACCCCCGCTCGGTCGAGGCGGCGCGCTTCCGTGGCTTCGCCGATGCGGGCGTAAACCGCGTGTCGCTGGGCGTCCAATCCCTGCGCGAGGACGATCTGCGGCGGCTGGGACGTTTGCATAATGCGGCAGAGGCGCGTGCTGCGTTCGATATCGCGCAGGCGACCTTCGACCGCGTAAGCTTTGACCTGATCTACGCGCGCCAGGGCCAGACACGCGACGCCTGGCGCAGCGAACTGACCGAAGCGCTGTCGATGGCCGCGGATCACCTGTCTCTGTACCAGCTGACGATAGAACCCGGCACCGCCTTCTGGGACCGACGCCAGGCCGGCGGGTTGCGCGGGTTGCCCGACGAGGATCTGGGCGCAGACCTTTTCGAGATGACGCAAGACATCTGCGGCGCAGCCGGGATGCCGGCCTACGAGGTGTCGAACCATGCGCGGCCGGGCGCCGAGTCGCGACACAACCTGGTCTACTGGCGGTCCGGCGACTGGATCGGCGTCGGTCCGGGGGCGCATGGACGCGTCACGCTGGACGGCCAAAGACGATCGAACGCGGGGTGGCTGGCGCCCGGCAAGTGGTTGGCCGAGGCCGAGAGCGGCAGCGGCGACGAAAGCGTCGAGATTCTGACCGCCGAGGATCGGGACGCAGAACACTTGATGATGGGCCTTAGGTTAACTGAAGGCCTAGATGTTGACGGTCTTGGGGCGATCGCAGACGAACCGGCTTTTCAGCACGCAGTGAGCGACTTGATCGCGAACGGCCTTCTCTGGGCGGAGGACGGACGCATCGGGACCACCCCGCAGGGCCGCCTCTTGCTGAACGCGGTCATCGCTGAATTGATGCCGGGCTGAGCCTAGCGATAGGTGCTCAGCAGGGCGCACAACGAATCAAGTTGCTCCAGCGTCTCGTAAGAGATCGTGACGGACCCGCTTTCCCCACCGGATTTGTGATCGATGCGAACCGGCATTCCGAGAGCAGCCGACAGGTCGCCTTCGAGTGCCTTGGTGTCGGCATCCTTATCGAAGTGCATCCCGTCGCGCGCGCGCGGGCGTGGTTGCGGTTTCTGGGCGCTGTCACCCTTGGCCAAGCGCTCGGCTTCTCGAACGGAAAGTCCTTTGGCAACAATAGCTTGCGCCAAAGCCTCTGGCTTCTCAGCGGTAATCAGCGTCCGCGCGTGCCCTGCGCTGAGCCTCCCATCGGTCACCATATCCTGCACCGACTCCGGCAGGTTGAGCAGACGCAGCAGGTTTGCGATGTGGCTGCGGCTTTTGCCCAGCGCTTCGGCCATCTTCTCCTGCGTGTGGCCGAACTTGTTCATCAGTTGTCGATAGCCTAGCGCTTCCTCGATCGGATTGAGGTCGGCGCGCTGGATGTTCTCGATGATCGCGACCTCGAGAACTTCGGTATCGTCGAAGCTGCGCACGAGAACCGGCAGTTCGTGCAGCTGCGCCATCTGCGCAGCCCTCCAGCGGCGTTCGCCGGCAACGATCTGGAAGCGCTCCGGGTCCGCCGGGTCGACGCGGACGATCAGAGGTTGGATCACGCCCTTCGTCCGGATCGAATTGGCCAGTTCGTCCAGCTGCGCTGGCGTGAAGGACCGCCGCGGCTGGTCCGGGTTCGGCACGATCCGCTCGATCGGAACGACCCGGTCGGCCCGCGGCCGCCCCGCCTCGCTCGGCTCGACCGTTTCAACGTCCGCCATCAGGGCGGACAGACCGCGGCCCAACCCGCGACGCTGCTCTTTCCTGGGTGCCATGCGGGTGTTCTTCCCTTCCGTCGTCATGCGGCCAACAGCTGGTTTTTCTTCAACAATTCGGCAGCCAAGGCGCGGTATGCCTGCGCACCCTTGGACATCGAATCATATTCGAGCACGGGCAGCGCGTAAGACGGCGCCTCGCTGACCCGGACGTTGCGCGGAATGATCGCGGCAAAGACCAGATCGCCAAGGTTGGCACGGGCGTCGGCCTCGACCTGCTGCGACAGGTTGTTGCGTGCGTCGTACATCGTCAACACGATGCCCTCGATCCGCAAATCCGGGTTGGCGCTCTGCCGCACTTCGCGGATCGTCAGCATCAATTGAGACAATCCTTCGAGCGCGAAGAACTCGCTTTGCAGCGGGACGAGAACCGAATGCGCGGCGACCATTGCGTTGATCGTCAGCAGGTTGAGCGACGGCGGGCAATCGATGAGCACGAAATCGTAGCCGTGTTCCAGCAGATCGGGTCGCCGCAACGCGTCACGCAGCAGGAAACTGCGCTTTTCATTGGAATAGAGCTCGATGTCCGCCGAGCTGAGATCGACGTTCGCAGGAACAAGCGACAGGTTCCGCGTCGCTGTCTCGTGCACGAGGTCCGACAGCGCAATGTCGTCCAGGATCAGGTCGTAGCTGGTGTAGTTGCGCATCTCGGGCTCAATCCCGAGGCCGGTCGACGCGTTGCCCTGCGGGTCGATGTCGATGATCAGCACCTTGAGGCCCGTCTCAGCCAAGGCGGCGCCGAGGTTGATCGTGGTGGTCGTCTTGCCGACGCCGCCCTTCTGGTTGGCGATCGCGATGATCTTGGGCGAGGCGGGGCGCTGCGGATCAGACATGCGACAGGTCTCCGACGGTCAGGATGACGGCTGAGGGATCTGTCTCACTTCTATGGATCTGATGCGTGAAGGTCCAAGACTTCGTTGCGATATCCACCTCTTTTTGCCAGCTGGCGCCCTTGGGCAGCACGGCAATGGCATTGGGCGCGGCGTGGCGGTCTACATAGCCCAGCAAGTCCTTCAGCGGGGCCAGGGCTCGGGCTGAAATGACGTCGGCGTTGAGCGGATCCAACCGCTCGATCCGTGCGGTTTCGACCTTGGCGTCGACGCCGGTTTCACGCAGCACGGTGCGTAGAAAGACGGCCTTCCTGCCGTCGCTTTCCACGAGTGTGACCTTTACATGGGGCGATTCTTCGGCGGCTAGAATCGCCACGACAAGGCCGGGAAATCCGCCGCCGCTCCCCAGATCGGCCCAAGAACGCGCGTTTCGAGGCGCGAGGTCAAACACTTGTGCGGAGTCCGCAATATGCCGCGTCCAGACCTGGTCCATGGTGCCGCGAGCCACGAGGTTGATCTTGGGATTCCACTTCGCCAACAGGTCGGCGAAGATTGTCAGGCGCTGCTGTGTTTCACGTGAAACATCGCGGCCGGCGAGTTGGCTCATGCAATGGCACGCCGTTGATCGTTCCGGATACGGGCGACGATCAATGCAAGAGCCGCGGGCGTCATGCCGTCTATGCGTGCAGCCTGTGCGATGCTCTCTGGCCTCGTTCGGACCAGTTTGCCCTTCAGTTCGTTCGACAGACCTGGCATGGCGTCATAGGCGAAGTCGGCGGGAATCGCTATGGCTTCGTCCTTTTTCAATAGATCCACGTCGCGCTGTTGCCGCGCCAGGTAGTTGGCGTACAGCGCTTCATTCGACACCTGCTTCGCAACTGCCGGTTCGATCTTGTCGAAACATGGATCCAGTCTGGCGACATCGTCGAAGGTTACATCCGGAAACGCCAGCAACTGGTATGCGGTGCGACGCGCGCCATCCTCGTTGACGTTGATGCCGATCGCCCTCACCTGGTGCGGCGTAAAAGAAGCGTCGTGCAGCGTCTGCCGAGCATCCTTTAGTTTGTCGCTCTTTTGGTCGAACGCTTCCGAACGCACTTCGCCGACGCACCCAAGCGCGATTCCTTTTGGTGTCAGGCGTTGATCCGCATTATCCGCCCGCAGAGACAGCCGAAATTCCGCACGCGAGGTGAACATCCGGTAGGGTTCTGTCACACCGCGCGTCGTTAGGTCGTCCAGCATGACGCCGACATACGATTCGGTCCGCTCGAAGACAGCGGGCTCCCTGCCCTGCGCACGAAGTGCAGCGTTCAGGCCGGCGACGAGGCCCTGAGCCGCGGCTTCCTCGTACCCCGTGGTGCCGTTGATCTGCCCTGCGAGGAACAGCCCCTTCAGCGACCTCACTGCCAGCGTGCGGTCCAGAGCACGTGGATCGACGTAATCGTACTCGATCGCATAGCCCGGCTGACGGATAACGACGTTCTCCAAGCCGGGGATCGTGCGCACGTACGCTTCTTGGACATCGACCGGCATCGACGTCGATATTCCGTTCGGATAGATCGTGTCGTCGTCAAGTCCTTCCGGCTCAAGGAAAATCTGGTGCGAGTCCTTGTCCGCGAACCGCGTAACCTTGTCTTCGATCGACGGGCAGTAGCGCGGGCCAACGCCCTCTATGTGCCCGCCATACATCGCCGACCGCCCAAGGTTCTGGCGGATAATATCGTGGGTACGTGCGGTCGTGGCCGTGATCCCGCAGGAGATTTGCCGAACCGAGGGGGCCGTCGAGAGGAAGGAGAACATCACCGGGTCATCGTCGCCCGGCTGCATGTCGAGTTGGGTCCAATCAATGGTCGAACCATCCAGCCGCGGCGGTGTTCCCGTCTTCAGGCGCCCAAGCGGCAGACCGAAATCGTCGATGCGCTCGGCCAGGCGGATTGACGGCTTGTCGCCCATGCGTCCGCCGTGGCGCCTCTCGTCGCCAATATGAATTACGCCGCGAAGGAACGTGCCGCTGGTGAGAATGACCTCGCGGGCGTCCAACTGCGTGCCATCTGCCAACTGAACCCCTTCGATGCGGTCGTTCTGCTGCACGAGGTCGACGACCTCGCCCTCGATCACGTCGAGGTTCGGCTGCGCCTGCACCAGAGACTGGATCGCCGCGCGGTATAGCGCACGGTCCGCCTGCGCGCGCGGCCCCTGCACGGCCGGGCCCTTGCGCCTGTTCAACAGCCTGAACTGAATGCCGGCCCTGTCCGCGGCGACGCCCATGATTCCATCCAGCGCGTCGATTTCCCGGACAAGGTGGCCCTTGCCCAAGCCGCCGATAGCCGGATTGCAGGACATCACGCCCAAATCGGTTTTGCGAAGCGTCACGAGCGCCGTCCGCGCCCCCATTCGAGCGGCGGCGGCGGCGGCTTCCGTACCGGCGTGACCACCACCGATCACGACGACGTCGTATCGTTGTTTCACGTGAAACACTCCTTACTTTCCGACGCAGAAGCTCGAGAAGATCTCGCCCAGGATCTGCTCCACGTCCACGTGACCGAGCAGCGCCTCGAGCCTGCGCAGCGCGAGTCGGACTTCTTCGCTGGTCAGTTCATACAGGTCCGGGCCGCTGTCGAGAAGCCCGATCGCAGCGTGCAGGTGTGTTGCCCCGGCCTGTAGCGCAAGGCGGTGCCTTTCGCGGCTCGCCAATCCGGCCTCGCCAGCCTTGGCCAACAACCGATCCTTCACGGCCTCGACCAGCGCAGGAACACCCTGCCCTGTCTTGCCAGAGACGCCCTCGCCCCCTGTCAGATCCGCCTTCGCGCGCAGGACCACGTCACCTGGAAGCGGCTGCAAGTCCGTCGCCATGCCATCGGCGACCAGATGCACGCGAAGATCCGACGCCTCGGCCCGGTCGCGCGCCCGCTGCACGCCGATCCGCTCGACAGCATCTTCGGTTTCTCGCAAGCCAGCCGTATCAAGAAGCGTCACAGC
>NZ_JBELMH010000087.1:0-12419 GCF_042096055.1 Citreimonas sp.
CGTCTCGGACTGGGTGGCGCCCAGGCCGTAGCTGCCGTCACGCAGGCTTTGGGGCACCGCGTTGATGATGTCGTCGGACAGCGACGAGACGAACGGGATCAGCATGATGCCCATCACAAGCCCCGCCGTCATCACCGCCGTGCCCGAGCGCATCCAGCCGAGGCCGTCGTTGCCGAAGACCTCCATCAGCAGCGGCCCCACCGTCAGCAGCGCGAAGAGGCCGTAGACGATGGTGGGGATGCCGGCGAGCACCTCGAGCAGCGGCTTGGCCACGGCGCGCACCCGGCGGCTGGCGTATTCCGACAGGTAGATTGCGGCGAACAGCCCGATCGGCACCGCCACCATCAGCGCGATGGCCGAGATGTAGAGCGTGCCCCACAGCAGCGGCCAGATCCCCAGCTCGGACCCGCCGCCGAAACTGGGCGACCAGGTGAGCGAGCCGAAGAACTCGGACGCCGGATAAAGGCGGAAGAACGCGACCGTGTTGAAGATCAGCGACAGCACGATGCCCAGCGTCGTCAGCACGGCGAGCGAGGCGGCCGCGACCAGCACCGCGCGAAGGCCGGTCTCGACCGCGTTGCGGGCGCGGAACGCGGCGCGCGTCTCGGCCAGGCCCCAGACGAGGCCCGCCAGTGCGAGCAGCAGGACCGCGCCGCTCATCAGCCGGCCGCCGGCGATCTCGAAGCCGCGCATCTGCTGCGCGGCGGTGATGACCGGGCGTGGCAGCTCTCCGGGCACGATGCGGCCGGCCTCGCGCAGCGAGGCGATGACGCGCTGCTCGGCGAGCGTGGCGCTGGCGGCCTCGTCCGCGGACAGGATGCCCGCGTCGACCGCGGCGCGCAGCCCGGTGGCCGTGCGCTGGACCTCGGACATCACCAGGTTCATCGACGAGCCTTCGGTCACCACGCCGTCGGGCAGGTCGCCCGCGACCATCAGGCTGACGAGGAAAGGCTGCGCCAGCAGCCAGACGATCAGCAGCCCCGCGGCGGGCACGCCCGTTTTCAGCGCGACGTTCCAGCCGTAATAGGCCGGCAGCGAGTGCAGGTTGCGGTGATCGCCGCCGGCGTCGGACAGCGCCTTGCGGCGGCCCGTGGCGAAGCCCGTCAGCGCCAGCGCCGCGAGGATCAGGACCAGCCAGAGCACGGGCATCGGCATCCTTTCGGTTGTGGGTGCGGACCGGCCGGTCCGCGTGGATGGGGTGCGGGCGCGCGGCCTGCGGCGAGAGGCGTCGGGGTCAGGACCCCTCTTGCGCCATCGTGACCTCGTTCTCGATCTTCGCCTGGGTTTCGGCCAGTTCGGGATCCGAAACCAGCCCGTAGGTGGCCAGCGGCCCGGTCGGGCCGGCCAGCGGGTCGGCGACGAAGAACGACGCGAATTCCTTGAGGCCCGGGATCACGCCGATATGCGCCTTCTTGACGTAGAAGAACAGCGGCCGCGACACCGGGTATTCCCCCGAGGCGATGGTCTGCGCGGTCGGCTCGACCCCGCCCATCGTTGCGGCCTTCAGCGTGCTGGTGTTGTTCTCGTAAAACGACAGGCCGAAGACGCCGACGCCCTGGGGGTTCGCCTCGATCCGGGCGAGCGTTTCGGTGTAGTCGCCGTCGATGTCGACGGCGCGCCCGTCGGTGCGGACGCTGATGCAGGCATCCTCGGCCTCGTCCTCGGACAGGCCCATGTCCAGCATCGCCTGCAGCGCGCCGCTGTCCTCGCAGCCGGCCAGCATGACCTGCTCCTCGAAGACCTCGCGCGTGCCGTGCTTGGTGCCGGGGATGTAGGCAGCGATCTCGACGTCGGGCAGGTCCGGGTTCACCGCGGCCCAGCTGTCGTGCGGGTTCTCGATTATCGCGCCGTCGCGCGGCAGACGCTCGGCCAGTGCCTGGTACCAGTCGGCGGGTTGGAAGGCGTCGAACCCCGGCCCGTCGATGCTGCTGGCGAAGACGATGCCGTCATAGCCGATGCGCACCTCGATGATCTCGGTGACGCCACTGGCGGCGCACGCCACGATCTCGCCCTCGCGGATCGGGCGCGAGGCATTGGCGATGTCGATCGTGTTCTCGCCCACGCCCTCGCAGAACCGCGCGAGACCGGCGGACGAGCCGCCCGATTCGACCACCGGCGTGGGAAAGTCGGTGTTGTCGCCGAAGGCTTCGGCGATGATCGAGGCATAGGGCAGCACGGTGGACGATCCGGCCACCTGCACGTTGTCGCGCGTCTGCGCCGCCGCACCGGTCGCGCAAGCGGCGGCCAGCGCTAGGGCGGAGAGGGTCGGTTTGCACGGCATGACACGTTCCTTTCCCGTTGCGGAGCGATTCCGCGGCGATCCGGGTCCGGCCCGGTCGCGCGCGGCCCTTCTGTGACAGGGACGTAACAGTTATATGACAGCATCGGTTTCCCTCGCGTCATCTTCGGCTTTCCGTCCGCACGACGGGCGCCGGGGGTCCTCGGCCTTCAGCCGGCGTCGGCGGGCAGGACCACGGTGAACTCGGTCCCCTGCCCCGGCTGGCTGGCGACGCGCAGCCGGCCGCGATGGCGGTTGACGATGTGCTTGACGATGGCGAGGCCCAGCCCCGTGCCGCCCTTCTCACGCGAGCGGTGGCTGTCGACGCGGTAGAAGCGTTCGGTCAGGCGGGGGATGTGGAACGCCTCGATCCCCGGCCCGGTATCGGCCACCGAGATGCGCACGCCGGGCCCGCGCAGCCCCGGCTGGTACTCGGGCCCGGACAGGGTCACCGTGACACGCGCGCCGCGCCCGGAATACTTGATCGCGTTCTCGGCGAGGTTGGTCAGCACCTGCCGCAGCTGGTCGTCGTCGCCGATGATCGTCACGCCCATGTCGGGCAGCACGACGCGCAGCTCGATCCCCGCGCTTTCGGCCAGCGGCTGCAACCCGTGCAGGGTCGAGCGGATGACCTCGGCCAGCTTGATCCGCGTGGTCGGGCGCACCCGTTCCTCGGCCTCGACCCGGCTGAGCGACAGCAGGTCGCCCACCAGGCGGTTCATGCGCTGCGCCTCGAGCGCCATGATCGACAGGAAGCGCTCGCGCCCGGCGGCGTCGTCGCGCGCGGGGCCGCGCAGCGTCTCGATGAAGCCTATGAGCGCGGTGAGCGGCGTGCGCAACTCGTGGCTGACATTGGCGACGAAATCGCGCCGCATCTGGCCGGCCTGCTCCAGGTGCGTGACGTCCTCGAAGCACACCAGCGCGCCGCGCCCAGACTCGAGCGGCAGCGCGCGGACCGAGACGCGAAAGGTGGTGTCCTGCTCGCCGTCGTTGGTCAGGTACTCGGCCTCGCGCGGCTCGCCGTTGCGCAGGCAGGCCTCGACCGCGTCCAGCAGCACCGGCTGGCGCAGCGCGGTGATGAAGTGCCGGCCCGCCAGTCCCGGGCCCAGCAGCGCCGCGGCGTCGGCGTTGGCCGCCTCGATGCGCTCGTCGCGGCGGATGGCGAGCGCGGGCAGCGGCACCGCGTCCAGCATCCCCGCGGCCTGCATCAGGCGCTCCGCGCGGCGGCCAGGCCCGCCTCGAACGTCTCGATCAGCGCCTCGGGGTCCTCGAGGCCGACCGACACGCGGAAGAACCCTTCCGAGATGCCCAAGGCCGCGCGCCCCTCGGGCGTCAGCGCGCGGTGCGATGAGGACGGCGGGTGCGACAGCGTGGTGCCGACGTCGCCCAGCGTCGGCGCGAAGGCGATGCCCTCGGCGGCGGCGGCGAAGGCGTTGGCGGCGGCGCGGCCGCCCTCGATCTCGAAGCTGACCATGTTGCAGCCCTGCCCGCGCAGCACCGCCTGCGCGCGCGCCGCATCCGGGTGATCCGAGCGCGTCGGGTAGAGGACGCGCTTCACGCCGGGCTTGCCTGCGAGATGCGCGGCCAGACGCTCCGCCGTGTCCTGCGCGCGGGCGAAGCGCAGTTCGAACGTCGCCAACCCGCGCTCGGCCAACCAGCAATCGAAGGGGCTGGCGGTCATGCCCATGGTGGTGGCGAAGACGCGCATCGCATCGTTGAGCGCCGCCTCGCGCGCGCCGACCCAGCCCAGGGTCACGTCGGAATGGCCCGCCAGCAGCTTGGTCACCGACTGGATCACCACGTCGGCGCCGTGATCGACGGGGCGGATGGCGGCGGGCGTGGTGAAGGTGTTGTCGACCACCAGCAGCACGCCGCGGTCGCGGCAGAGCGCTGCGATGCCGTCGAGATCGGCGATGCGCAGGGTCGGGTTCGACACGACCTCGATCAGCACGAGGCGCGTCTCGGGGCGCAGCGCGGCCTCGATCGCCGACGCGTCGGTCGGATCGGCCAGCGAGGTCGCCACGCCTAAGCGCGGCAGGTCCTCCTTCATCATGCGCAGCGAGCGGCCGTAAAGCTGGTCGGCTCCGACCACGTGGTCGCCCGCCTTGGTCAGCCCGAGCAGCACCGCCGCGACCGCCGCCATGCCCGACCCGGTCACCACGCCGCCCGAGACGCCCTCCATCGCGTCCAGCCGGCGCGCCAGCGCGTCGGCGTTGGGATGCCCCTCGCGCGCATAGGCGTAACCCTGCGTGCGCCCCTCGTACTGCGCGTCGAGCGTGTCCGGCGTCTCGGAGGCGTAGACCACCGACGGCATGATGGGCGTCACGACGGGGCGCGAGGCGCCCATGCGCGGAACGACCGGGCGTTGCAGGCTGGGCTTCATCGGGGCGTCGGTCATCGTGGTCTTCTTCTGCTTGAAAATATCCGGAGAGCGGCCGCAAGGCCGCGAGGGGCAGAGCCCCTAGCCTTCCTTCAGCCCCTTGGCGAACCGCGCCGCGTTCTCGCGGTAGCGCAGCGCCGAGGCGCGCAGGCCTTCGATCGCCGCCGCGTCGAGCTGCCGGACCACCTTGGCCGGCACGCCCATGACCAGGCTGCCGTCGGGGATCTCCTTGCCCTCGGTCACCAGCGCGCCGGCGCCGATCAGGCAGTCGCGGCCGACCTTGGCGCCGTTGAGCACGGTCGCCCCCATGCCGATCAGCGTGTTGTCCCCGATCGTGCAGCCGTGCAGCATCGCCTTGTGTCCCACCGTGCAGCCCGCGCCGATCACCAGCGGAAAGCCGGGATCGGAATGGCACACGACGTTTTCCTGCAGGTTCGTGCCCGCGCCGACGGTCATCGGCTCGTTGTCGCCGCGCAGCGTCGCGCCGAACCAGACCGAGGCGCCCTCGCCCAGCGTCACCTTGCCGATGACATGCGCGCCCGGCGCGATCCAGACGTCCCCGCCCAGTTCCGGCGCGTGGCCGTCGAGTGAATACACGCTCATAGCAGGTCCTCGAATTGCGATTGCAGCGCGCGGACGTGGTCGGTCAGCGCCGGTTGCTGGCTGCGACGCAGGCGGGCGGCGGTCACCACTGCCTTGAGGCAGGCCTCGGTCTCGTCCAGGTCCTCGTTGATCAGCACGTAGTCGTAGCCGCCCCAGTGGCTGATCTCGTCCCAGCTCTTCTGCATGCGCTTGGCGATCACCGCGGCCGAATCCTGGCCGCGCAATTCCAGCCGGCGCCGCAACTCGGCGATCGAGGGCGGCAGCAGGAACACCGACAGCGTGTGCAGCGTCAGCGGTGAATTGGCGATCTGCTGCGCGCCCTGCCAGTCGATGTCGAACAGCACGTCGTTGCCGGCGGCGATGGCCTTCTCGACGGGCGCGCGCGGCGTGCCGTAGAAATTGCCGAAGACATGCGCGTGTTCGAGCATCTCGCCGTCGCGCACCATGCGCTTGAACTCGGTGTCCGAGACGAAGAAGTAATCCTGCCCGTCGACCTCGCCGGGGCGCGGCGCGCGCGTGGTGGCCGAGACCGAGAACTCGATCGTCGGGTCCCATTTGCGCAGGCGCTTCGACAGCGTCGACTTGCCCGCGCCCGAGGGCGACGAGAGGATGATCAGAAGGCCGCGCCGGTCGGACATCTTCGCCCCTTACTCCACGTTCTGCACTTGCTCGCGAAACTGCTCGATCACGGTCTTGAGGGCGAGGCCCGCCCGGGTCAATGCCGCGTCGTTCGATTTCGAGCACAGGGTGTTCGCCTCGCGCATGAACTCCTGGCAGAGGAAGTCCAGCTTGCGGCCCACGGGCGCGTCATCCGCCAGCAGGTCGCGCGCGGCAGCGACGTGGGCGCGCAGGCGGTCGAGCTCTTCGGTGACGTCGGCCTTCACCGCCAGCAGCGCCAGCTCCTGCTCCAGCCGGCCGGTCGAGAGGCCGTCGCCCGCGATGTCGGCGTTGTCTGTGATCCGCGCGATCTGGGTGCACAGGCGGTCGCGCAAGCCTGCGTCGCGCGCGCCGGCGGATTGCGCGGCCTCTTCGGTCAAGGCGGCGATCTCGTCGAGCTGGGCCAGCAGAACGGCGTGCAGGCGCGCGCCCTCGTCGGCGCGCATCGCGCAGAAGGCATCGAGCGCGCGGGCGAAGTCGGCCACCAGCGCGTCGCGCAGCGCCGCGTGATCGGCCTGCGGCGCCTCGGCGGTCATCACGCCGCGCAGGGTGACGATGTCGGCGGCGCGCGAGGGCGCCAGCGTCATGCCGCGCCCCAGCGCCTCGGCCTCGACCCGCGCGAGCGCGTCCAGCGCCGCGGCCATTGCCACCTCGTCGAGGTGCAGCGTGCCCTCGCCCGCCCCGGCCGAGATGCGCAGACCGACCTGCACCGATCCGCGCGCGACGCGGGCCTGCACGGCGGCGCGCAGCGGCGGCTCGAGCCCGTCGATCCAGTCCGGCAGGCGGAGGCGCAGGTCCAGGCCCTTGGCGTTGACGCCGCGGATCTCCCATGTCCAGTCGTGGCCCGCGCCCTCGGCGCGGCGGGCGGCGAAACCCGTCATCGATTGCAGCATGCCCTGGCCTTTCCGTGTCGCCCGCGCCTTCGGGTATCTCCACGGGCCACGCATGGCAAGCGCGCGACAGGGACTGCCATCGCGCGCGGCCGTTAACCCTTGCTTAACAAATGTGAGGATTTCGCGGCAAAATCGGATATATTCAATCCAAGGTATTTCGGATGACACGGCTGTGGGCCGGCGGGCCCTTCGGGGCTTCGTCGGCCGACGGCGCCGGACGATGCGGCAAGGATTGGGAGTGGTGACGATGTTTGGCAATGGCAGGAACGATCGCGGCGGAAGGAATGACTCCGGCGTCGTATCGCTGACGACGCACGAAAAATCGCGCAATTCCACCGCGATGCGCGTGGTCGAGGCGTACTGGCACGGTCTGGCCGTGGACGGCCAGGTACCGCTGCGCAGCGCAGTCGACCCGCGCGGCATGGAAAGCGCGCTCGAGAACGCCTTCCTGCTCGAGCGAATCGCGCCCGGAATGGCGAAGATCCGCGTCGCCGGCGGGCACCTGTCGGACATCATGGGCATGCAGGTCACCGGCATGCCGCTGTCGACGCTGATCGCGGCCGAGGATCGCGACCGTTTCGCCGACGCGATCAAGACGATGTTCGCCGACCCCGCCATCGTCCGCCTGACGCTGGCGGCGCAGGAAGGCTTTGGCCGGCCCGCGATCGCGGGGCAGATGATCATCATGCCGCTGCGCTCGGATTTCGGCGAGGTGACGCGCGCGCTGGGCGCCTTCGTCAGCGACGGCCGGATCGGCCGCGCGCCGCGCCGCTTCGCCGTCCGGTCGGTGGATGTCGAGCGGATCGGCACCGGGTCTTCGCGCGCGGTCACGCCACTGCAGCGCGACGCGATCACCCCTGCCCCGGCGCCCACGTTGCGCGGCGACCGCCTGCCGACGCCGCGCCCGACGCTGGCCACCGACGCGCCCCGGCTCGGTGCGCCTGCGCCAACCCGCGGGACGGGTGCCGACCGCCCGGTGGCGCGTGGACACCTGACGCTGGTCGTCTGCAACGACTGAGCCTTTTCGCGGCCCGCTTCGCTAAAATTAACGGAAAAAGCCCGGCCAATTGGCCGGGCTTCGTCGTGTCTGGTCGGGCGGCCGGCGTTCAGCCGTGGGCGGCGTCCGGTATGACGCTGCGCCGGGCCGTCAGTTCCTCGGCCACGAGGAAGGCCAGTTCCAGCGACTGCGTCGCGTTGAGGCGCGGATCGCACGCCGTGTGGTACCGGTCCGACAGGTCCTCGTCCGTCACCGCGTGCACGCCGCCGGTGCATTCGGTCACGTCCTGGCCGGTCATCTCGAAATGCACTCCGCCGGGGACGGTGCCTTCCGCGTTGTGCACGGCGAAGAACTCCTGCACCTCGCGCAGCACCAGCTCGAACGGCCGGGTCTTGTAGCCCGAGCCCGACTTGATCGTGTTGCCGTGCATCGGATCGCACACCCAGGTCACGGTCGCACCTTCGTCGCGCACCGCCTTGATCAGGCGCGGCAGATGCTCGGACACCTTGCCTGCGCCGAAGCGCGCGATCAGCGTCAGGCGGCCGGCTTCGTTGTTGGGGTTGAGCTTGCGCATCAGCACCTTGAGGTCGTCGGCCGTGGTGGTCGGGCCGCATTTCAGGCCGATCGGGTTCAGCACGCCGCGGGCGAATTCCACATGCGCGCCGTCGGGCTGACGCGTGCGGTCGCCGATCCAGATCATGTGACCCGAGCCCGCCAGCCACTTACCGGACGTGGAATCGAGCCGGCACAGCGCCTCTTCGTATTCCAGCAGCAGGGATTCGTGGCTGGTGTAGAAATCGACCGTCTGCAGCGTGTGCGCGCGCTCGCTGTCGACGCCGGCGGCCTTCATGAAGTCCAGCGTGTCGGTGATGCGGCTGGCCATGTCGCGGTACTTGGCGGCCTTCTCGCCCTCGGTGAAGCCCAGCGTCCACTGGTGCACCTTGTGCACGTCGGCGTAGCCGCCGGTCGAGAAGGCGCGCAGCAGGTTCAGCGTCGCCGCCGCCTGCGTGTAGGCCTGCAGCATGCGCTTCGGGTCGGGGATGCGCGATTCCGGCGTGAAGGCCAGCTCGTTGATGATGTCGCCGCGGTAGCTGGGCAACTCGACGCCGTCCTTGACCTCGACCGGCGCGCTGCGCGGTTTGGCGAACTGGCCGGCCATGCGGCCCACCTTCACCACCGGCACCTTGGCGCCGTAGGTCAGCACCATCGCCATCTGCAGCATCACCTTGAAGGTGTCGCGGATGCTATCGGCGCTGAACTGGTCGAAGGCTTCGGCGCAGTCGCCGCCCTGCAGTAGGAACGCCTCGCCGCGGCCGGCGGCGCCGAGCTGGGTCTTGAGCTTGCGCGCCTCGCCCGCGAAGACAAGCGGCGGATACTTGGCCAGCTGCGCCTCGACAGCAGCCAGAGCTGCGCCGTCGGTATAGTCGGGCATCTGCACCCGCGGCTTGGCGCGCCAATCCGTTTTCTGCCACTCGGTCATCTGTTCTCTCCGCATCCTCTTGTCGGCGTTGACGGGCCCTGCATAACCCGATGGACGCCCCGGTGGCCATAGTGCATCCGCGACATCCCTTGACGCTATCGTCGCACTCTGACCATCTGGAGCGCAGTCGGAACCGTCACGCCGCGGGCGTGCCCGACCCTGCGCCCAAGGCCGCGTCGCGCGGTGCCGGGCGCGTGACAAGACGCCCCCAGCGGGTGCCATCAGGGACGCGCCATGCCGCAACCGCCCCGCCAGTCCGTCGCGATCGTCGACGCCCCCGAACGGCCGCGCCGCTTCGTCTTCGTGCTGTTGCCGCGCTTCACGATGCTGTCCTTCGCCTCGGCGGTGGAATGCCTGCGCATCGCCAACCGCGTCTCGGGCCGGCGGCTTTACGAATGGATCATCACGGGCGAGCCCGAGGACGACGGCGACGGCCCCGAACACGTCACCAGTTCGGCCGGGGTGGCGTTCCGGCTGGACACCGCCCTGCCGGAACTGACGCGCGACGACACCGCGATCCTGTGCGGCGGCATCGACGTGGCGGGCGCCACCACGAAGACGCTGCTGAACTGGCTGCGGCGCGAGGCGCGGCGCGGCCCGCAGCTGGGCGGGCTGTGCACCGCCGGCTGGTCGCTGGCGCGCGCGGGCCTGCTGGACGGCAAGCGCGCGACCATCCACTGGGAGAACCACGACAGTTTCTCCGAGGAATTTCCCGACGTGACGCTGACCAAGTCGGTCTTCGTGCGCGACGGCAACCGGATGACCACCGCCGGCGGCACCTCTTCCATCGACCTGATGCTGAAGGTGATCGCCGACGACCACGGCGAGGACCTGGCCGGCGCGGTGGCCGACCAGCTGATCTACAACGCGATCCGCACCGACCAGGACACGCAGCGCCTGTCGGTGCCCACCCGGATCGGCGTGCGCCACCCCAAGCTGAGCCAGGTCATCCACAAGATGGAGGCCAACATCGAGGAGCCGATCAGCCCCGCCCTGCTGGCGCACGAAGTCGGCATGTCGACGCGCCAGTTGGAGCGGTTGTTCCGCCGCTACCTCAATCGCAGCCCCAAGCGCTACTACATGGAATTGCGGCTGCAGAAGGCTCGCAACCTGCTGATGCAGACCGACATGAGCGTGATCAACGTGGCGCTGGCCTGCGGCTTCACCTCGCCCTCGCACTTCTCGAAGTGCTACCGCGCGCACTACCAGACCACGCCCTACCGCGAGCGCGGCACCCAGGCCACGCGAAACCCGGCCTGACGCCCCCGCCGCGCTGCGCAACGCGTGACGCGCGCCCTGCCGCAACGTCACGCCCGTGCGCCGGTTGCAACGCTACACATGGCGGCCCCGGCGTCTTCGGAGGCTCTTTTCTTTTGCAAGGGCCGCGCCTAGGCTGCGCGCCGGACAACGATCCAACATGGGAGTGGACGATGAAAAAGTATCTTGCTGCGACGGCGGTTTGCGCGCTCACGGGCGGCACCGCGATGGCGCAGGACGTGCCCGTCGGCATCATCATGGGCTTCACCGGCCCGATCGAATCGCTGACGCCGCAGATGGCCGCCAGCGCCGAGCTCGCGATGACGGAAATCAACGAAAGCGGCAACTTCCTGGACGGCCGGACGCTGGTTCCCGTGCGCGCCGACAGCACCTGCATCGACAGCGCCGCCGCCACCGCCGCGGCCGAGCGTCTGGTCACCTCGGAAGGCGTCGTCGCCATCGTGGGCGCGGACTGCTCGGGCGTGACCGGCGCGGTCCTGTCCAACGTCGCGGTGCCGAACGGCGTGCCGATGATCTCTCCGTCGGCCACATCGCCGGCGCTTTCGGAAGCCGAGGACAACGGCCTGTTCTTCCGCACCGCGCCGTCCGACGCGCGTCAGGGCCAGGTCCTGGCCGACATCCTGAACGAGCGCGGGATCACCGAGGTCGCCGTGACCTACACCAACAACGATTACGGCAAGGGGCTGGCGGACAGCTTCACCGCCGCATTCGAGGAGCAGGGCGGCACGATCACGCTGTCGGCGGCGCACGAGGACGGCAAGGCCGACTACTCCTCCGAGGTCGCGGCGCTGGCCTCGGCCGGCGGCGAGCTGCTGGCCGTGTTCGGCTATTCCGACCAGGGCGGCAAGGGCATGATCCAGTCGTCGGTCGACACCGGCGCCTTCGACACGTTCATGCTGGGCGACGGCATGTACAGCGACGCGCTGACCGCCGACCTGGGCGATTACCTGAACGGCAGCTTCGGCGCGGCCCCCTGGTCGGAAGGCGAAGGCGCGGACCGCTTCCTGCAGATCGCCGGCGACGCGGACATCAACGGCGAGTCGACCTACACCCGCGAAAGCTATGACGCGGCGGCGCTGATCGCGCTGGCGATGATGGCCGGCGGCGAGGCGACCTCGGCGGCTGTGGCGGAAAACGTCTTGGACGTGGCCAACGCCCCGGGCGAGAAGATCATGCCGGGCGAGCTGGGTAAGGCGCTGCAGATCCTCGCCGATGGCGGCGACGTGGACTACGACGGCGCGACCGCGGTCGAGCTGATCGGACCGGGCGAGGCCTCGGGCACGTACCGCTACTACGAGATCGTCGACGGCCAGTATTCGACGGTTGATTTCAAGTAAACTTCTATGCATGAAGCGCGCGGCCCGGACAGAGTTCCGGGCCGCCGCCATTTCGGCCGTGCCGCCCGCACGCAAGAACGAAGCCGCGCCCCGAAGGCGCGCATGACCGGGGAAGACGCTTGATCGAAGTCAGGGACCTGCACCGCCATTTCGGCGGCTTCCACGCCGTCGACGGCGCGTCGCTGCGGATCGAGACGGGCTCGATCACCGGGCTGGTCGGTCCCAACGGCGCGGGCAAGACGACGCTGTTCAACGTGATCGCAGGCGCCCTGCCGCCGACCTCGGGCCAGGTGATCATGGACGGCGAGGACATCACCGGCCTGCCGCCGCACGAGCTGTTCCACAAGGGCCTGCTGCGCACCTTCCAGATCGCGCACGAATTCTCCTCGATGACCTGCCGCGAGAACCTGATGATGGTGCCGGGCGGGCAGTCGGGCGAATCCATCTGGAACGCGTGGATCGGCCGCTCGCGCATCGCGCGCGAAGAGGCCGCGCTGTTGAAGAAAGCCGACGAGG
>NZ_JBELMH010000088.1:0-1617 GCF_042096055.1 Citreimonas sp.
CCCGGAACGACGTGATCTCGGCCGTGATGTCGCGCCCGAGGATGTTGACCGTCAGCGTGTCGCCCAGCGCCAGTCCCATCTCCTCGGCCTCTTCGGCGGCGAAGCTGACCTGCGGCGGGCCGTCGTAATCCTCGGGCCACCATTCGCCCGCGGTCACCGTGGTGCGGTCGTCCGGCGTGTCCGAGTAGGTCACGCCGCGGTCGCCCTCGATCACCCAGTGCCCCGGCGCGACCTCGCCCGCGGGGCGGTCGTTGATCCGGGCGATGATGCCGCGCAGCATCGGCGCGGTGTCGACGCGGCTGACCGCCGGATCTCCGTCCAGCCGTTCACGAAAGCCCGCGATCTGGTCGGGCTGGATGTCGACGAAGAAATAGCTGGGCGCGACCTCGGGCAGGTCACGCTGGATCGCGCCGCGCAGGTTGCCGTCGATCTGCCCGATCGCGGCCAGCACCGACAGGCCGAGGCCCAGCGACAGCACAACCGCGCCGGCGCCTTCGCCCGGCCCGCCGATTGCCCCCAGCGCCCAGCGCAGCGCGGGTCGCCCGCGTGCGGACGGGGCCGCGCGTCGCGCCACCCAGCGGATGCCGCCCGCGGCCAGTGCCAGCAGGACCAGCGCGCCGAGGATGCCACCCGCGGTCCACAGCGTCAGGAACGGACTGCCCGAGAACAGCCCCGCGAGCCCCACCAGCAGGATCAGCAGGACAGCCGTCGTCACGATGTAGCGCGGCGCCGGCCAGGTGGCCGCGCTGGCCAGCGCGTCGCGGAACAGGGTCGCGGCGCGCACCTGCTCGGCCCGGGCCAGCGGCCAGAGGGTGAAGATCAACGCGGTCAGCACACCGTAGAGCGCGGCCTCGAGCAGCGGTGCGGGATGCAGCGTGAACAGCGCCGGCACCGGCAGCGCCTGCGCGATTACCGGGCCCAAGGCCAGCGGCACCAGCGCGCCCAGCACCAGCCCGATGCCGATGCCGAGGATGGACAGCGCGCCGATCTGCATGAAGTATGTGGCGAAGATCACCTTCCGCGTCGCCCCCAGCGTGCGCAGCGTCGCGATCACCGGCGTCTTGCGCGCGAGGTAGGCGCGTACGGCGGACGACACGCCGATGCCGCCCACGGCCAGACCAGAGAGCCCGACCAGCACCAGGAACGCACCCAGCCGGTCGACGAACCGCGCCACGCCCGGCGCGCCGTTGCGGGCGTCGCGCCAGCTCAGCCCCGTATCCTCGAAGCGGTCGAGCGCGTCCGCGCGCACCGCGTCCAGCTGCGCGCCGGGCGGCAGAAGCAGGCGGTACTCGGTCTCGAACAGCGACCCTTCGGCCAGCAGGCCCGAGCCCTCCAGTGCCTCGGTCCGCACGATGGTGCGCGGCCCCAGGCCAAAGCCTTGGCCCACGTCGTCCGGCTCGCGCGCAAGGCGCGCGCGCAGCGTGAATTCCTGCTCGCCCAGCCGGAAGGTGTCGCCGGGGTTTAGGCCCAGCCGGTCGGCCAGAACCGGCGCCATGACCGCGCCGCGATCGGCCAGCGCCTCGTCCAGCGGCATGTCGGGTTCCAGAACGACCGAGCCCAGCAACGGGTAGGCCGCGTCGACCGACTTCACCTGCGTCAGCGCGCGCTCGGTCCCGG
>NZ_JBELMH010000088.1:1717-12096 GCF_042096055.1 Citreimonas sp.
GCGCCTCGCCTGTCCCTCGGCCACGCGCCCGTCGGCCAGCGGCACCACGCGGTCGCAGCGGTCGGCAAGCTCGGCCGCGTGCGTCACCATCACCAGCGTAGAGCCGCGGTCGCGGGCCATGCCGAACAGCAACTCGACGATCGCGGATCCGGTCGCGGCGTCGAGGTTGCCGGTCGGCTCGTCCGCCAGAAGGATCGCCGGGCGCGGCGCCAGCGCGCGGGCCAGCGCGACGCGCTGCTGCTCGCCGCCCGACAGCTGGCTGGGGTAATGCTCGGCCCGGTGCTTCAGGCCGACGGCGTCAAGCTCGGCCGCGGCGCGGTCGAAGGCGTCGCGGTGCCCGGCCAGCTCCAGCGGCGTCGCCACGTTCTCCAGCGCCGTCATCGTGGGGATCAGGTGGAAGGACTGGAACACAACGCCCATGTTGTCGCGCCGGAACAGCGCCAGCGAATCCTCGTCCAGCGCGGTCAGGTCGCGGCCCAGCGCGACGACCTTGCCGGAGGTGGCACGTTCGAGCCCGCCCATCACCATCAGCAGCGACGACTTGCCCGAGCCGGAGGGCCCGATCAGGCCGACCGCCTCGCCCTGCCGCACGGTCAGGTCGATCCCGTGCAGGATTTCCACCGGCCCGGCATTGCCGTCCAGTCGCAAGGTCACATCTTCGAGGATAAGAACGGGATCGGACATAACGAAGGGGGTCCTGCCATGACGGGTCTGGTGACATATGGTCTGCGCGCCATCGGCCTCAAGGCCGCGATCGTGCTTGGGATGCTGTCGGGCGCGCCGGCGATGGCGCAGCAGACCGACATCCTGGCGCTGGGCGACAGCCTGACGCAAGGCTACGGGCTGATCGAGCAGGAGGGCTTCGTGCCTCAGCTGCGCGCCTGGCTGGCCGAGCGCGGCCATGACGTGCGCATCGTCAACGCGGGCGTGTCGGGCGACACCACGGCGGGCGGGCTCAGCCGGGTGGAATGGTCCCTGACGCCCGAGATCGACGCCATGATCGTAGCGCTGGGCGGCAACGACCTGCTGCGCGGCATCGACCCCTCGGTCGCCCGCGCGAACCTCGACGGCATCCTGCAGGTCGCGGCCGAGCGTGATCTAGACGTCCTGCTGATCGGGCTGACGGCGCCGGGCAATTACGGCGCGGCGTACAAGGAAAGCTTCGACGCGATCTATCCCGACCTCGCCGAGGATTACGACACCGTCTACCTCGAGGATTTCTTTGCCGGGCTGCGCGGGCCGGACGGCGGGATGCCGGATCCCGGCCGCTACATGCAGGCCGACGGGATCCACCCCGACGCGGAAGGGGTCGCGCGCATCGTCGAGACCGTCGGCCCAAAGGTCGAGACGCTGATCGAGGAGGTCCGGGCAGCTGACGCCGCAGCCGACCAGGAATAATCGAAGCACCGCATCTTGCCTCTGCGCCGTGTCGCGCCATTTCCCCGTTGGTCAACGGGGAGAGTGACGATGTCCAACACCGAAACCCGCATGCGCAGCGTCGAGGAAAGCCGCGCGCTCGAGTCGCGGTACCGCGCCGCGCGCGCCGAAATCGAACGCGGCCGCAGGATTGAGGCCGGCCAGTCCGGTGCGCTGGTCTATGCTGCGCTGGCCCTAAACGACACGTTCGAGCGTAGCCCCGCGCTGTCGCGGCTGTCGCACTTGGCGCAGCTGTTCTGCATCGCGGCGCTGTTCATCGTGCCGAACCTGTTGGCTATCTACGTCCTGTTCTGACGGGTCTAGCCGCCGCGCAACGCGCGCAGGGCGAAACCGGGCAGGCGCAGGGCCATGCGGCGCATGATGGGGCCATAATCGGTCTGGCCGTCGAGCATCGCCAAGTATTCGCGCCGGAGAGTACGCGATTCGCGGAAACTGCGCAGGAAGGCCGGGCGCAGGCTTTCGCGGAAAAGGATGGGGCGCAGCCGGGACGCGTGGCGCAGGGCCGTGTGGATGGGCGCGATCCGCTTGCGGTAGATCGGCAGCGCGCGATCCGGCGCGCCTTGAGCCAGCGCCTCGATGCAGGCGCGCGCGGCCTCGGCACCGCTCAGCATCGCGTGCGCGATTCCTTCTCCGGTGATCGGGTCGACCAGCCCGGCGGCGTCGCCTGCCAGCAGGACGCGGCCGCGGCCGGGCACGGATCGGAACGCGCCGAACGGCAGGAACTGGCCCTTGATCCGCGAGGTCCCTCGGACGCCGAGCGTCTCGAGGTAGCGGTGCAGCGCGCCCTTCATGTCGGCGTTGCGGCTATGCACGCCGCCGACGCCGATCGTGACACCGGACGGCTTCGGGAAGTGCCAGCCATAGCCCCAATCCGCCGCGCCGAAATCGATGCGAAGGGGCGCGTCCGGGGCCGGCTCCGGCAACTCGACCTCGAGCGCGAAGCCGATCGTCCGGTGATCGAAGGCGGCACCGAAGAGCTGCCGCGCGGTCGGGCTGTTGACCCCGTCGGCCGCGACGATCAGCGGCGTGCGCAGCTGGCAGCCGCCCAGGGCGATCGTCCCTGCGTCGGGATCCAGCGTTCCAGATTGTCCGGTGAAATCGATCGCGCCGGCGCGTAGCGCCTGTTCGACCAAGGCGTGGTCAAAGCTGAACCGCATGCCCAGATGCAAGGGGGGCGCGTCGCGATCGATGCCGAGATCCTCGCCGAACGCATGGAACGCTATCGCGTCACGACGCGCCAGCGGAACCGGGGGCATGTCGTTGCCAAAGATATCGCGGTAGAGGCGCATGCTGCGCCCGGTCAGGCCGCCTCCGCACAGCTTGTCGCGCGGAAACCGCCTTGGATCGACAAGGGCCACCGCAAGCCCTGCCTTGGCTGCGGTAAACGCGGCCGAGGCGCCGGCGGGGCCCCCGCCCAGCACGATCAGATCGACATCGCGCTGGCGCGGAGCGTCGGTCAAAGGACGGTGACGGTCGCTCCGATCGGGACCCGGGTGTAGAGGTCCTTCACGTGCTCGTTCAGCATCCGGATGCAGCCGTTCGACACGGACCGGCCGATGGTCTGCGGCGCCGTGGTACCGTGGATGCGGTAGAACGTGTCGCGGCCGTTCTGAAACAGGTACAGCGCCCGCGCACCGAGCGGGTTGGTCGGACCGCCGGGCTGCACGTAGTCGTTGTTGATGAATTCCTGGTACAGTTGCGGCTCGCGTTCGATCATCTCGTTGGTCGGACGCCAGGTCGGCCATTCTTTCTTGGCGCCGATGCGGGCGGTGCCGGTGAACTCGAGGCCCGCGCGACCGACGCCGACGCCGTAGCGGATCGCCTGCCCAGGCGCTTCGATGAAGTATAGGAAGTGGGCGCGGGGCAGGATGATGATCTGCCCGGGCTCCAGATCCTGCCGGATCGAGACGGTCTGCGGCCGAAGCGGCGGCTCGAGCTCGAAAGCCGCGGCGGGGGCAGCGGCGAGTGCCGCGGCGGATGCCAGGAAAAGGCGGCGCGTGTGCATGGGCCGTTCCTTCTTCAAAGTGGATGCAGGCAGTGGACGGGCGGCCCCGCGCCAGCCTGCGTTTGATGCATATTACTTAAGGACCGCGCCGGATTGCGCAACCTTTACTCGGTCGGAGCCTCGGCGTTTCGGCCGGCCACGATGACGCTGATCGTGTAGGCCACGCGCGGCGGCAACCCTGCCAGGATCGCGGCGGCCGCGTCGGGCCGCATCCGGCCGAGGAAGCCGGCGGCGAATTCGGGGTCCATCTCGGAGAAGAGGGAGGCCGCGTCCTTGGGCTTCATCCGCGCATAGACGTCGGTCAGCTGCACGATGTCGGTCTCCGCCGCCGTGCTGGACAGCGTCATCGTCTCCTTCAGGCGCGCTTCGGCCGCTTCGAGCGCGGCGAGCTTCTCCTCGATCTCGGTTTCGGCCACCAGAAGCGCCTGCATGCGCATGTCCAGCGCGGTCTCGCGCGTCTTCAGCCGGGCTTCACGTTCTTCGAGCGCGGACAGCAGCGGGGCGATATCCGCCTCGGCCACACGCTCGACCCTCACCTCGGGGTTTGTCGCGTCGGTCGCGGCTTCGGCTTCGTCCGGTTGCGCCATGAGCCCGGGCAGTTCCAGCGCCACCGCGTCGCCAGCGCCATTCAGGCCGCGCAGGATCGCCGAGGCGATCAGCAGCCCGCCGATCGTGGCCAGCGCGCCGCGCGTGCGGCGGCGCGGCTTGCGCGCAGGCGCCTTGCGCTGGGCCGATGGCCCGGCGGCGGCACGTTGAGGCCGGGCCGCCATCACAGCCCTCCGGCGCGCGAATGCCGCAGGAACACCGTGTCCTTCGGTTCGACCTCGTGCGCGGCGTCCTTGTCCTTGGGCAGGTCATGCATGGACGCGACGAGCAGTTCGAGCCGTCGTGCCACGCCCTCGGCCCGCTCGGTCAGGGCGGTCAGTGATTCGGCGGACTCGCCGGCCGACTTGCGCGCGCTCGAGACGCTGCGCGACAGGTCGTCGACCTGCACGGACAGCACCGCGACCGCTCCGCCGACGCCGGTTTCCAGGTCGGTGAAGCGCGTCAGGCGACGCGACAGCACGAAACAGTAGAAACCCGCGCCCAAGGCACCGGCGACAAGCAGGATGTCTGCGATCAGGTCCATTTCCACCCCTCTCAGTTTACGATGAATTCGAGCACGAGCAGATCGCGCACGTGATCGTCGCCGGCGACGAGTTTCACCCGCCGCAGAAGCTGCGACCGCAGCTGGATGAGCGCGCCCGGCGCTTCGAACTCGGCGGGTTCGAGCGCGCGGAGGTAGCTGTTGAGCACATCCTGGACGCGCGGCACTATCGCCGAGACGCTCGCCGTGTGCGCGGCCGGCACCTCGAGGCTGGCACGGAACCGCAGCGTGCGTCCGTCCGACGCGGGACCGAGCCCGATGACGATGGGGGGAACCTCGACGAATCCCACGTCGCCCAGCGGCGTGAGATCCTGGTAAGCGCTGTCCTTGGCGCTTTCTCCCGCATGACCCTTGTCCGCGCCGAACAGACCCAGCGGGTCCTTCTGCACGACGAAGAATCCGCCGGCGCCGCCCAGAACGGCCAGCACCGCGCCGATGATCAGCGGCATCTTCGAGGATTTCTTCCCCTCGGCAGGGGCGTCGACCGTAGCGTCCGCCATGTCCAACCTCTTCTGTGGTTCGAGGGTTAGATAGACGCAAAGGGGCTAACCGATTGTTAAGGCGCGTGGGCTTATCTGGCCTCAACCCGAACAGAACGTTTGGAGTGGAGGTCGACATTGCAGCAGCTCATGACTGTCTGGAACTCGCTGGGCATCCGTCAGCGCATCATCGTCGCCGGCGCGTCACTCGCGGTCATGCTCGCCGTTCTGGGGTTGGCGCGGATGGCGTCCGCGCCGAACATGGCGCTGCTCTACGCGGGGCTCGAGACCAGCGCGGCGGGTGACGTCGTCCAGGCGCTCGAATCGCGCGGCATGGCGTACGAGATCCGCGGCGGTTCGATCTTCGTGCCCGAACCCGAACGCGATGCGCTGCGCCTGACGCTGGCCAGCGAGGGGCTGCCGGCGAACGGCAACCAGGGCTACGAGCTGCTGGACGGCCTGTCGGGATTCGGCACCACGTCGCAGATGTTCGACGCCGCCTACTGGCGCGCGAAAGAGGGCGAGCTTGCCCGGACGATCGTCTCGAACCCGGCAATCGCGACCGCCCGCGTGCATATCGCCAACAGCAGCGCGAATCCCTTTCAGCGTGACGTGACGCCGACGGCGTCCATCTCCGTCACCACGACCGGCGCCGTCCTGTCGCCGCCGCAGGCCCGCGCGATCCGCTACCTGGTGGCCTCGGCCGTGCCGGGGATGGAGGCCGACAACGTCGCCGTGATCGACGGCAAGGGCGGGCTGATCGGCGCCGAGGCCGAGACCGGCGGCGCGCTCAGCGCGGCCGACCGCGCCTCGTCGATGCGCGACCGCGTGCAGCGCCTGATGGAGGCGCGCGTGGGTGTCGGCAACGCGGTGGTCGAAGTCAGCGTCGACACCGTGACCGAGACCGAATCGATCCGCGAGCGGCGCTTCGATCCCGAGGGGCGCGTCGCGATCTCGACCGATTCCGAAGAACGCACCGACCAGTCGCAAGAGGCCGGGCCCGGCGACGTTACGGTCGCGTCCAACCTGCCAGACGGCGAGGCCAACGCCGAAGGCGGCAGCTCGACCTCGCAGGCCAGCGAGACGCGCGAACGCGTCAACTACGAGGTGTCTGAAACCACCCGCGAAGTCATGCGCGCGCCGGGCGCGATCCGTCGCCTGACCGTCGCGGTGCTGGTCAACGGAACTTACGCGCCGGGCGCAGACGGCCAGCCAGTGTTCGAGCCGCTGCCCGAGGGCGAGATGCAGGCGCTGCGCGCGCTGGTCGAATCGGCCGTCGGCTACGACGAGGCTCGGGGCGACCAGATCACGCTGCGCTCGCTGCCCTTTGAGCGGCCCGAGGGGCTGGGCACCGGCCCGATCGAGCCGGGATTCTTCACCGGCAGCATCGACACGATGCGCCTCGCGCAGATGGGCATCTTGGCGGTCGTGGCACTGCTGCTGGGCCTGTTCGTGGTCCGCCCGATCCTTGCGCGCGGTGCGGCACGGGCCTCGGCCGGCGTGCTGCCCGCTCCGGACGCGGATTACGCCGACGCCGACGCGCTCGACGGCGATGCCCAATTCGAGACGCTGCCCGCCCTGTCGGGCAGCCCCGATTTCGGCGGCATGGGCATGGTCGACTTCGACATGGACGACGAGCCGGTCAGCGAGGACCCGGTCGAACGGCTGCGGCACCTCATCGAGGAACGCCGGACCGAGTCGGTCGAGATCCTGCGCAGCTGGCTGGATGAGAAGGAAGAGGCGAAATGAGCGGGCTTTCCGACTATCTCGACGATTTCGGCGAGCCCGAGCGCGACGCCGAACCGGCAGCGCCGGCCCAGGACCCGGCCGAGATCGAGGCCCGCAGGCTGGAGGCGTTCGAGGAAGGCTACCGCGCCGGATGGGACGACTCGGTCAAGGCGCAGGCGGACGATTCCGCGCGCCTGTCGAGCACCTTCGCGCAGCACCTCGGCGATCTCTCCTTCACCTATCAGGAAGCCTACACCGCCATCATGGGGGCGATGGGGCCGCTGCTCGACGAGATGATCGCCAAGCTGCTGCCCGAAATGGCGCGGCAGAGCCTGGGCGGCCACATCACCGAACAGCTCGAGGCACTGGCGCAGGAGATCGGCCGCCGCGACGTGGTGATCGCCGTGGCGCCGGGCCGCCGCGACGCCGTGGCCCCGCTGATCGAGGGCGACTTCGCGTTCCCGGTCTCGATCGTCGAGGACGACACGCTGGGCGCCGATCAGGCCGACATCCGCTTTGGAGAGACCGAGCGCCAGATCGACCTGGCCGACATGCTGACCGCCTTCACCGCCATGGTCGAAGGCTTCTCGGACGAGAACGGAAGGAAGATCGTCAATGGATGACGCGCAGACCACCACCCGCACCGAAGGCGGAAATGCCTTCACCTCTGTCCCGATCGAGATCACGGTCTCGATCGGCCGCGCCCGCCCGTCGGTGCGCGAGCTGCTGCAATTGTCCAAGGGCAGCGTGCTGTCGCTGGACAAGAAGCTCGAGGATCCGGTCGAGCTGTATGTCGGCGACCGGCTGATCGGGATCGGCGTGCTCGAGGTCGTCGAGGGCCAGGGCGCGGGGCAGCTTGCCGTGCGCGTGACCGAGGTGGTCGACATGCAGACGCCGTCGTAATCATGCGGCATTGGGGACTTGCCGCGCTGCTGCTGGCGATGCCGGCGGTGGCGCAGGCGCAATCGCTGTCGATCGACCTGGGCGAGGGCGGCTCGATCACCGCCACGTCGATCCAGCTGATCGCGCTGATCACGCTGCTCAGCCTCGCGCCGGGCATCGCGATCATGATCACCTGCTTTCCGTTCATCGTGACGGTGCTTGGGATCCTGCGCCAGGCGGTGGGCCTGCAGCAATCGCCGCCCAACATGCTGATCGTCAGCCTGGCGCTGTTCCTGACCTACTTCGTGATGGAGCCGGTCTTCACCGAGGCGTGGGAGCTGGGGATCGAGCCCCTCGTCGAGGAACAGATCGACATCACCGAGGCGTTCGGCCGCGCGATCGTTCCGTTCCGCGAGTTCATGGCCGGCCGGATGGACCCCGACACCTTTGCCGCGATGGCCGAGCTTCGCCCCGACGGCGACGGCATGGCGCTGTCGCCCGACGCGCCGCTGTCGGTGCTGATCCCCAGCTTCATGCTGTCCGAGGTCGCCCGCGCCTTCCAGGTCGGCTTCCTGATCTTCCTGCCCTTCCTGATCATCGACCTGGTGGTCGCGGCGGTGCTGATGTCGATGGGCATGATGATGGTCCCGCCGGCCATCGTGTCGCTGCCGTTCAAGCTGGCGTTCTTCGTCATCGCCGACGGCTGGGCGCTGCTGGCGGGCTCGCTGGTCAAGGGCTACTTCTAGCACGTCCCGTCTGGGCAAGGCCGCGATCCGCGCCTAGGCTCCGCCGCATGACCGACGCGCTCGTCCTCGACAGCCGCTATTCCTGGATCCGCGTCGGCCTTGCGCTGCTGATCGCGGTTGCGGGCAACGTGGGCATGTGGGTGGTCACGGTCGTCCTGCCCGAGTTGCAGGCCGAGTTCGGCCTGTCGCGCGGCGCGTCCTCGCTGCCCTATGTCGCCACGATGATCGGCTTCGCGACCGGCAACCTCGGCTTCGGGCGTCTGTCGGACCGTCTGGGCATCACCGCGACGCTGAGCCTGGCCGCGCTGCTGGTGAGCGCGGGCTATGGCCTTGCGGCTTTCGCGCCGTCGATCGCCGTGCTGTGCGTCCTGCAATTGGCGATCGGCTTCGGCACCGCGGCGAGCTTCGGGCCGCTGATCGCCGATACGTCTCAATGGTTCCTGCGCCGGCGCGGCCTTGCGGTCGCGATCACCGCGTCGGGCAATTACCTGTCGGGCGCATTCTGGCCGCCGCTTCTGGCGTGGCTGGGCGACGGGGCAGGCTGGCGCTGGGTCTACGGCGCGCTTGCGATCATGACGCTGGTGGTGGTCGTGCCGCTGGCGCAGGCCCTGCGGCCAAAAGTTCCCGAAAGCGCCACCCGGGCGGTCGAGACCGCCGCCGCCTCGCGCACCCGCGCGACCGGTCTCAGCCCGCGGGCGCTGCAATGGCTGCTCGGCCTCGCCGGGATCGCCTGCTGCGTCGCCATGTCGATGCCGCAGGTTCACATCGTGGCGTTGTGCGTCGACCTCGGCTTCGGCGCGGTCGTGGGTGGGCAGATGCTGTCGTTGATGCTGCTGGGCGGCGTGGCCTCGCGGCTGGTCTCGGGCGTGCTGGCCGACCGCCTGGGCGGCGTGACCACGCTTCTGATCGGCTCCGGCCTGCAGGCCCTGGCGCTGTTGCTCTACCTGCCCGCGGGTGGACTGGTCTCGCTCTACACCGTCAGCCTGATCTTCGGGCTGAGCCAGGGCGGCATCGTGCCCTCGTACGCGGTGATCGTGCGCGAATACATGCCCGCGCGCGAGGCCGGCAACCGCGTCGGCTTTGTCATGATGATGACGATCCTCGGCATGGCGCTGGGCGGCTGGCTGTCGGGCGCGATCTATGACTGGAGCGGAAGCTACGCGCTGGCCTTCGTGAACGGGTTCGCCTGGAACGCGGTCAACATCGCGATCATGCTAGGTATCCTGATGCGGGGCCGCCGCGCCGGGCGCGCGATCCAGACAGTCTGAGCGGCCTCAGAAATCGTCGGGGACGTCCGCGTGAAGGTGTCGTTCGCCCCGCGCCCGGGCCAGCGCGATCTGGCGCTGGCGTTCGCGGAAGCGCGCCTTGTCCTCGACCGAGGTTTCGTGCGCGCAATGGTGGCAGGCGACGCCCGCCTCGAACTCCGGCCGCGCGCGATCGTCGGGCAGGATCGGCCGCCTGCAGGCGTGGCACAGGTCGTGCGGCCCTTCGCGCAGCCCGTGTTCCACCGACACGCGCCCGTCGAAGACGAAACACGCGCCGCGCCATTCGCTGTCCTCCTCTGGCACGTCCTCGAGGTATTTCAGGATGCCGCCCTTGAGGTGGTAGACCTCGGGCACGCCCTGGCCGAGCAGGTAGTTCGTCGACTTCTCGCAGCGGATGCCGCCGGTGCAGAACATCGCGATCCGCTTGTTGTGGAAGCGCTGCTTGTTGGCCTCCCACCAGGCCGGGAAGTCGCGGAAAGACCCGGTGCTTGGATCGACCGCGCCGTTGAACGTGCCGATGGCGGTCTCGTAGGCGTTGCGGGTGTCGATCACGGCCACGTCCGGCGAACGGATCAGCGCGTTCCAGTCGCTCGGGTCGACGTGGTGACCGACGCGCGCCAGCGGATCGACGTCCGGCTGGCCCATGGTGACGATCTCGCGCTTCACGCGCACCTTCATGCGGGCGAAGGG
>NZ_JBELMH010000089.1:0-2890 GCF_042096055.1 Citreimonas sp.
GACACGAGGATTTTCAATCCACTGCTCTACCCCTGAGCTACCCGGGCACGGGGAAGGGGTGACCCTTCGGGTGACGGCGGTCTAGCCGACCGGTCGGGCGGTGTCCAGAGGGTTGCGGGGCAAAAAATTGTGCGACGCGGGCGGGCTTTCGCGCGCTGCGGCGGCGGGGTATGTCGGCGTTCATGAAACGGCGTTTCCAGAGCTTCGACGACATCGACACGCACGGCTTCGACGCCGTGATCGACGTGCGCAGCCCAGCCGAATTCGCCGAGGATCACGTGCCCGGCGCGATCAACCTGCCGGTGCTCGACAACGAGGAACGCGCGCGCGTCGGCACGATCTACAAGCAGGAATCGCCGTTTCGCGCGCGCAAGATCGGGGCCGCGCTGGTCTTTCGGAACGCCGCGCTGCACATCGAGACGCGCCTTGCGGGGCACGAGGGGGGCTGGCGTCCGCTGGTCTATTGCTGGCGCGGAGGGCAGCGGTCGGGCGCATTCACCTGGATGCTGCGCGAGATCGGCTGGCGCGCCGAGGTGATCGAGGGCGGTTACAAGTCCTATCGTCGGCTGGTGTCGCAGCGGCTCTACGACGCGCGGTTGCCGCACCGCCTGGTGCAGGTGGGCGGCCATACCGGGACCGCGAAGACGGCACTGCTGCCGCGTCTCGCGGCGCGCGGCGTTCAGGTGCTGGACCTCGAGGGGCTGGCGCGGCATCGCGGGTCGCTGCTGGGCGGGCTGGAGGTGGGGCAACCGTCGCAGAAGGCCTTCGAAAGCGCGCTCGCGGCGGCGCTGGCACGGCTCGACCCGCATAGGCCGGTGGTGCTCGAGGCGGAAAGCAGCAAGATCGGCGGGCTTAATCTGCCGCCCTCGGTCTGGACGGCGATGCTGCGCGCGCCGTGGCTGATGGTCGAGGCGCCGATCGAGGCGCGGGCGCGCTACCTCGCACATGCCTACGACGACGTGCTGGCCGACGGCGCCGCGCTGAAGACGCGCCTTGCGCCGCTGCGGCATTTCCGGGGCCATGCCGTGGTCGACAAATGGGCGGCGTTGATCGACGCGGGCGACACGGTCGCCCTGTGTCACGCGCTGGCCGAGGATCACTACGACCCCGCCTACGACAAGGCGCTGCACGCGGTTGCTCCCGAGATCGTGGCACGGTTCTCGGTGCCGGGGCTGGAGCCGGGCGACCTCGACGGTGCGGCGGACGCGATGGCGGATTGGCTTCAGGCGAACGCGATCTGACCCGGCCGGTCGGTGACGCGTCCGACCACGGCAGCATCGAAGCCGGCGGTACGCAGAGACGCGAGGACGCCCGACGGGTCGCCCGGATGCGCGGCCAGAAGCCCACCGCCGGTCTGCGGGTCGAACATCAGCGCCGTCCGTGCATCGGTCACCGGCAGTTCCGGGAATGCGTCGCGGTTCTGCGGATACAGCGTCGACCGGACCCCGCGCTCGGACAGGGCAAGCGCGCCGTCCATCAGCGGGACCGAAGCGACGTCGAGCACGAGGCCGGTGCCGGACGCCTCGGCCATGGCGGCGGCATGGCCGACCAGGCCGAAGCCGGTGACGTCGGTCATCGCATGCGCGCCGGCCAGGATCTCAGCGGCGTCGCCCTGCGGGCGGGCCATGACCTGAAGCGTGCGCATCACGTCGCGGCCGTGCGCCTGGTACTGCATCTCGGCCGCAAGGACGACGCCGCTGCCGATCGGCTTGGTCAGGATCAGCGCGTCGCCGGGCCGGGCACCGGCAAGCGTCAGCGGTGCGCGGTCGCACAGGCCGGTGACGGTGAAGCCGACGGTCAGTTCGGCCCCGATCGTGCTGTGCCCGCCGACGATCGCGGCGCCGGCCTGCTGCATCACCTCTCGCGCCACAGCCATGATCTCGCGCAGGGTGCGCTCGGCCAGCTCGTCCGAAAGGCGCGGCAGGACGATCGAGGCGGTAGCGGCCTGCGGCTTGGCGCCCATCGCCCAGACGTCGCCGAGCGCGTGGATCGCCGCGATGCGCGCCATCAGACCCGGATCCTCGCTGAACGCGCGGAGGTGGTCGGTCGAGATGACCTGCCGGGCCTGCCCGGTCGTCAGCACCGCGGCGTCATCGCCGGGCATGTCGTCACCGCCCGCAGCCAACGCCCGGCGCAGCGCTTGGACTCCGATCTTGGCGCCGCAGCCGCCGCACAGGGGCTTTGCGCCCAGCGCTTCGCGGACGCCCGCGGCGCGGGGCCAGGGCAGGGCGGGCGCGGGTTGTCGGGGCAATTCCTCGAACCGGTCCATGAACCTGCGGTCGATCCGGTCCTTCCAGAGCCACAGAACCGGGCCGCGGAAGGACAGGCCGAACCGTTCCATCAGCGCGGTCTTGCCGCCAAGCGAGATGAGCTTGAGGTAATCTGTCTGCGGCCGGTACGGGCGCAGCCCGCCCGTGCCCGCGAGGGAGGCCTTGAGGTTGTGCAGCAGGACCGGCGCCTGACGGACAGCGTAGACGCCCGCTTTGGGGCGCGGCGCATGGGTCATGTGAGCGCAATCGCCCGCGGCGAAGACCGCCGGATCGCGGGTCCGCAGGCGAGTATCCACCGGCAGGTACCCGTCGTCGTCCGTGAGGCCGCTGGTTTTCAGCCAGGCATGTGGTCGGGCGCCGGCGATGCCCGTGACGAAGTCGGCGCTTATTTTCGTGCCGTCGTCGAGGTGAACGGCATCCTGCGTTATGCGGACCGCACCATGACCCTCCAGCACGGTGACGCCGGCCTCCACCATGGCGCGCCGCAGGCGTGCGGCGGCGGCTGCGTCAAGGCCCTTGCCGATGCGGCCGTGCTCGATCACCGTTATCGTTCTGTCCATACCGTGGCTTGCATGCGCCATGGCCATGGACAGTTCGCACCCTGCGACACCGCCGCCGAT
>NZ_JBELMH010000089.1:2990-11626 GCF_042096055.1 Citreimonas sp.
GAGCGCAGGATCAGCGCGTGCGTGTGTCCGCCCCCGACGAGGACGAGGTCGCGGACGAGCGGCAGGTCTGAACGATTCATCGGAATCCTCCTTGAACCGTCCTCCTAGCATCGCCGTCTGCGGGCGCCCAGCGCGGGGCCGCTAATCGCGCGGCGAGATCAGAACAGCGTGATGTCCTCCTGCGGCTTCCGCGGGACCGCAACCGGGCGTTCCACCGGCACCTCGGTCGGGTTCTCGACGAGCAATTGCCGCACGCGCCCCGTCATGGGCCACATGCGGATGCGGCGCGCGGCCTTGCCGGACAGGCTTTCGCCGACGATCGGAATATTTTCCTCGGCCAGGAATTCGCGGGCGAAGGCGGCGTTGGACGAGCCGATGTCGCGCAGCTTCTCGTTCATGCGCGCGCCGCCGAAGATCTTCGCCTGCAGCCGTTCCTTGCGCGCACCTTGCTTGAGCAGGCCGTTGATCAGCAGTTCCATCGCGTAGGTGCCGTAGCGCATGCTGACGCCGCTGCCGTCGCCGCCGCTGTCGCCATACGGCAGAAGGAAATGGTTCATTCCGCCGATTTGCCTGACCGGGTCGTGAAGACAGACCGCGACGCAGGACCCCAGCACCGTGGTCAGGATCACGTCGGGCTTGTCCGAGATCTCGAAGTCGCCCTGGACGACGTTGATCAGCTGCTCGTGACCCCCGATCATGCGCTACGCTCCATCCGGCGGGCGGGCGGTCGCAGCAAGGCGCCCGAAATCGCGTCGAGCGGCAGAACGTCGGTTGCTGCGTCCAGTTCGATCGCCGCGCGGGGCATCCCGAACACGACCGAGGTCTCCTTGTCCTGCGCGATCGTGTGCGCACCGGCGTCGCGCAGCGTCTTCAGTCCTTCGGCGCCGTCCCGGCCCATCCCGGTCAGCAACGCCGCGGATACGCGCCGCGCGAACGGCGCGGCGGAGCGGAAGAAGACGTCGACAGACGGCACATGACCGCTGACGGGCGCCGAGGCGCCGAGTTCGACCTGCGGCGTGCGTCCCGCCGCCATCTGCAGATGCGCCTTGATGCCGGCGCCGATCAGCACCTCGCCACGCCTCAGCGGCGTCGCTTCCGTCACCAGCCGGACGGTCGCGCGGCATTGGCGGTCGAGCAGTGCGGCGAGGCTGACGCCGAAGCCGGCGCCGGTATGCTGCACGATCACGGTCGGCGGGCAATCCGCCGGAAAATTCTTGAGGATCGCCAGAAGCGCATCGACTCCGCCTGTGCTGGAGCCGATCAGGATGATGCGATCGACCGCCGTCGCCGTGGCCGCGGTCGATGCCGCGCCGGGGGACTTCATCGGCATGGACCGGCTGCGCGTGATGGTTTGCAGATGCGACTGCAGCTGTTCGGCCGACGTATCCGCGGCCAGCGCGAAAAGATCGGACTTCGACGACAGTGCCGACGGCAGCGAACGGCCGGCCCCGCCGCCGGATTTCACCACCAGCCAGCGCACGTCCAAGGCGGCGAAGAGCGCCCGCATGACTTCGAACTCGGCCTGCGCCGACAGGGCTTCCGCGATGAGGATCACGTTGGGCGCGCGCAGTTCGATCTCGGTGTAGGTGTCCATGAGGTCGCGCGTGCGCGCCACGAGGCGGAAGCCCGAAAGGGACGCGACCTTTTCGCTCATCCTTTGGCGAACCGCGTCGTCGGGAATGGCGACCATAACCGTTTGCATGCTTTTTCCAGACGTAATGGATGTCGTTGGCAGAACGTCAGAACAGTTCGGGTTGCCCCCGGCTCACTTTAGTTTCTCCCACGCCGCGAAGGCGATCCCGCAATGCCCCGATCGGAATGGTTTCGATGGCGCCGGGTATCCGGATATCGAGGCACTCGACGGTCTCGTCCGACAGGCAGGCGAAGTAGCCGTGCAGCGCGTCGAGCGACTGGACGATGTGATCGATATCCTGGAGCGAAGCGATCTCGTCTGACGTCAGCTCGGCGTGACTGCGCGAGAAGATGCGCTCGATCTGGCCTTCGATCGACTTCAGGCGGACCTGGAGGACATGGAGTTCCTCGGCCCCGACCCTGATCGCGCCTTCGATGCTGCCCGGTCTCTCAACTGCCCCGGTCATAGCTTGCCGACAACGCTTTCGATGCACTGCTTCATCGACGCCGAGGTGAATGGCTTCTTGATCATGTTGTTCAGCCCCAGCGCCTTGGCCTGGCCGACCATGTCGGGGGTCGGCCGCCCGGTCACCAGGATGAAGCCCAGCTTCTGCGTCGCCTTCTGCGTCCGCACGGCCTTCAGAAGACCGAGGCCATCGAGACCGGGCATGTTGTAGTCGGATAGCACCAGATGGACAGGGGTCTTTGCCAGACGCTCGAGCGCCTGCCGTCCGTCGTTCTCGGTGATGTAGTTCTTGATGCCGATCTCATCCAGCGCCTGCGTGATGAGGCCACGACTGGTCGCCATGTCGTCGACGACCATGACTTTGAGGGAATCTTTGAGGCTCATTTCGTGCTCCATCCTGACGAAGGCTGACCATTTTTTTGGTATGTCGTGACGCCCGTGATCTTCAACGTTTCAGAGGCGGGGCCAGTTAACCGTTCAGAGTGCCCAATGAAGAGATATCCACCGGGCAGCAACAGGTTGGCGAAATTTGTCCAGACCTTTTGCTGCGTTTCCATGTCAAAATAGATCGCAACGTTTCGGCAGAAGATCGCATCGAACGGCCCCTTCACGGGAAGGGGCTCGATCAGATTGAGTTCTCCGAACGTTATCAATTTCCGAATGTCGGGCGATACGGTGTAACTCTCGCCCGCATCGGGTTTTTCAAAGTACTTTCCGAGATATCCGGCGGGCAGCTGCCCCACGTTGTCCTTGCCGTATCTACCCTGCTTCGCGCGCTGCACGACCTTCGGGTCTATATCCGTCGCAAGGATCCGCAGGTCGAACGCGCCGGTGTTCTGAAGGCCTTCCAGAAGCGTCATCGCGATCGAATAGGGCTCCTCGCCGGTCGAACATCCCGCCGACCAGAACCGCACCCGTTTCGGATTCCCTGGCTTGCTCGCGAGAGACGGGACAATGTCCTTCCGCACCGTTTCGAAATGGTGGTTCTCGCGAAAGAACGCGGTGACGTTCGTGGTGAGGGCCGAAATCAACTCCAGTCGCTCACCCAGATCGTTCGTCTTTTCCACAAGATCGATATAATTGTTCAGGCTGCCGATCTTCAGCGCCGTGAGGCGCTTCGAAATGCGGGAATAGACAAGCGGTTTCTTGGCCGGCGACAGCTTCAGCCCGAACGAGCGATTTGCGAACGCCGCCAAGCGCTCGAATTCGCTGTCGCTGAACAAGACCGCGCCGGCCTCTGGGTGAACGGGGGCGTTCATACGGCCACGCCAATTCCCGCGTCCAGCACGGCATCGAGGTTCACGACCCGCACCATGGTGTCGCCGACCGAGATCATGCCGAGAATGCTGTTCCGCGTCGCCTCGGACTTGATGTCCGGCGTTTCCTGGATCGAGCTCTTCTCCACGGAGAGGATCTCGGACACGGACTCGACCAGCAGGCCGATGGTCGTGCTGCCGACGGCCGCGACGATCACGACGTTCCGCTCGTTGCCGGGCGTGGCCCCCAGCCCGAAGCGCGAGGCCAGGTCGAAGATCGGAATGACCGCGCCGCGCAGGTTCATGACGCCCAGGACATCGTCGGGCGTGTGCGGCAGGGCCGTGACCGGTGTCCAGCGGCGGATCTCGCGGATCTGCGTGATCTCGAGGCAGAAGCTCTGCCCGCCGGTGGAGAAGGTGATGAACTCGAAATACGAGTCCGCTCGGGACTTTTCAGTTTCAGGCATGCCTAAGCTCCATTCTGGCCTGCTGTGCGATCTGGTCGGATGCCGATGGTTGGGCGAGCTTGATGAGCTCTTCGGGATCGAGGATCAGCGCGATCTTGCCATCCCCCAGGATCGTTGCAGCGGATACGCCGCGGATTGCCGCGTAGTTGCTCTCGAGCGACTTGATCACGACCTGGCGCTGGTCGTGGATCGCCGAGACGCGCAGCGCCGTCAGACCCTGCGTCTCGGTCGAGACGAGAAGCAGGATGCCAACTTCCTTGTCGGTCTTCGTCTTGCCGAGACCGAGGTTTTCCGCGACATCGACGATCGGGACGTAGGACCCGCGCACGCTGACGAGGTGCGAGTCGGTGCCGATGACGTGGATGTCCTTGGGCTTGGGTCGGATGGTTTCCAGAATCGACGAGATCGGGATCACCATCGTCTGGTCCGCGACCGAGATCACGAAGCCGTCCATCACCGCGAGCGTGAGCGGCAGGATGATCGTGAACGTCGTCCCCTTTCCGGGCTGCGAGGTGATCGAGACCCGTCCGCCGAGCGCCTGCACCGCGTTCTTGACGACGTCCATGCCGACGCCGCGCCCCGAAAGGCTCGACACCGTACCGGCAGTCGAGAAGCCGGGCAGGAACAGCAGGTTGTCGATCTCGGGCTCGGACAGTTCAGCATCGGCCGGGATCAGGTTCTTCTCGATCGCCTTCTCGAGGATGCGCTCGCGGTTCAGGCCGGCGCCGTCGTCGGTGATCTCGATGAACACGCTGCCCGAGCGGTGCGCGGCCGACAGGCGGATGGTGCCCATCGTGTCCTTGCCGGCGGCGGCGCGAACATCCGCCTTCTCGAGGCCGTGGTCGACCGCGTTGCGCACCATGTGCGTCAGCGGATCGGCCAGCCGCTCAATCACCGTCTTGTCGACCTCGGTCGAGTCGCCGAGCGTGACCAGACGCGCCTTCTTGCCCGTCGCGTCCGAGGCTTCGCGGACGATGCGCGACATGCGCTGGAACAGCGGTTTGACCGGCTGCGCGCGGATCGCCATCACGCCTTCCTGGATGTCACGCGCCAGAAGCTTGTAGGCCTCGAGCTCGTTGGTCAGGTGCGCCACGGTGGGCAGATCCAGTTCCTCGATCCGCTGCGAGATCATCGCCTGGTTGATGATCAGCTCGCCGACGGTGTTGATCAGCCGGTCGACCCGGTCGAGATCGACCCGCAGGGTCGGCTTGGGACCGCGGGGTTCCTTCGCCGAGGATCCCGACGCCGATGCCGGCCCGGACGACGCGCTGTCGTCCGCGGGCGCCGGATCGGGCTCGTCGCTCATGGTTTCGGGCATGGGTGTCTCCTCCGGCGGATCGAACGCCGGCGGGGCCGGCTCCTCGTCCGCCGGTTCTACCTGTGTGTGGGCAGGCACCTCGGTCACGGAAATGTCGATCGTGCACAGGCCTTCGACGAATTCGAAGACTTCGTGCAGCGTCGTCTCGGACTCGTGGGTGACGAGGTCGAGGCTCCATGAGACGCAAGGCTCCGCCGGGTCGAAAGAGTCGAAGTCCGGCAGCCCGCTCGTGTCCATGCTGACCGACAGTTCGCCCAGTTCGGCCAGCGCGTCGAACAGCAGCAGCGGCTCGTGGCCGTTCTCGTAGAGCGCGCGCGTCGGGGTGAACGCGATGCCGAACCGCCGCTCGGCGCCTTCGTCCTCGGCATCGCCGAGGTCGTCGAGCACGATCGGCGCCGCGGCTTCGCCGTCGAAGTCCAGCGTCAGCGCGTCGAAGCTGAACTCCTCTTCCTGGTGATCGGGGCCAAGGTGGCCTTCGAGTTCCTTGATGAGGGCGGCTTCGGTTTCCTGGTTGGCGACTGTCTCGTCACGCGCAGCGCTCACCAGATCCGACAGGTGGTCGCCCGAGCGATGGAACAGGGCCATCAGTTCGCCGGTCACGGCGAGCTCGTTGCTGCGGACCTTGTCCATCACGGTTTCGAACGTGTGGGCGAAATGCACCAGCTCCTCGAGCCCGAAGGCCCCGGCGCCGCCCTTGATCGAATGCACCGCCCGGAAGACGGCGTTCACGATCTCCGTGTCGCCCGGGCTTTCCTCCATCTGGGACAGCCCTTCGACGAGAGCTTCGAGAAGCTCTTCGCACTCTTCGAAAAAGGTATCTCTGATCGAATTGCCGGACATGTCAGTTCACGTGCCCCGTAAGCCGCCGCAGGACCGACACCAGCGAGGCGTCGTCGAAAGGTTTCACGATCCAGCCGGTCGCCCCGGCGTCGCGGGCGCGCGCCTTTAGGTCGTCCGAGCTTTCGGTGGTCAGCACGAGGATCGGCACGTTGGTGCGGTTCGGCCCGCTGCGCAGCGTGTCGATGACGCCGAAGCCGTCCATCCGGGGCATGTTGATGTCGGTGATCACCACGTCGGGATCCACGTCGGGGAAGACTTCGACGCCTTCCTGCCCGTCACACGCCGAATGGAATTCGAAGCCGGCGCCTTCGAGCGACACGCGCAGCAGGTTCCGGATCGTGCGGGAATCGTCGATGGCCAGGACTTTCGTCGTCATTGCGCCGTCTCCTTTTCGAAGTGTTCGGGATTGAGGCCGAGGCGTTGCAGCCCCTCGTGGAAGGAAGGCGCCGTGTCGGTGATCCTGAAATCGATCCCGTCGGTCTCCCACTGTTGTTTCGCGACCAGCAGCAGTTGCAGGCGATGCGAGTCCAGGCGCTGGACGTCACGGGCGGAAATCGTCACCGGCGCATCGCGCGCACCCAGCAGGAACGGGACGAGCGGATCCTCTCCGGATCGCGCGCGGGCCGGTGCAAGTGCATGAAAATGAATATCTGCCATCGCTAACCTGTTTCTGATGATCAAGGCCATCGAACCCGGTGGTCCGCGGCTTGTCCGACGGCTGACAGGCTTACGGGCGCGCGATTAACAAACGGTTCAGCCCGACACCGAGATACGAAGCATTTTCAGCGATTGTCCGGCGTCACCGCAGCCACAGCGGGAAATGCGTCGCGTGATCACCCCGGCGCCGCTCTCGTCGGCCATGCAGCCTCATCACGCCAAAACATTCGTCAGGCCGGGCGCCGCGTTCACGTGACGCGGTGATCGCCGCTTTGCAACGCGCGCGAAACCCTGTATGCGAGGCGCACATCTGAGACAGGGCGCGACGACCCCCGCGCCGTGGGAATGCGATGAAAGGGGTCGGCGGCAATGCGGCCGCCATTGACATGGGAGGACACGGGATACGCCCGTGAGTGCCTCCAGACAGGATACGACGATGTTCAAAGAGACGAAGAAGAGCATGCAGTGGGGCGAGGAAACGCTCACACTGGAAACGGGCAAGGTTGCCCGTCAGGCCGACGGTTCGGTGATCGCCACGCTGGGCGAGACCAGCGTGATGGCCAACGTGACCTTCGCCAAGCAGGCGAAGGAAGGTCAGGATTTCTTTCCGCTGACCGTCCACTACCAGGAAAAATACTATGCCGCGGGCAAGGTGCCGGGCGGCTTCTTCAAGCGCGAGGCGCGCCCCTCCGAGAAGGAGACGCTGACCGCGCGCCTGATCGACCGGCCGATCCGGCCGCTGTTCGTCCCGGGCTTCAAGAACGAAGTGCTGGTGATGTGCACGGTCCTCAGCCACGACCTCGTCAACGACCCCGACGTCGTGGCGATGATCGCCGCGTCCGCCGCGCTGACCATCTCGGGCGCGCCGTTCATGGGCCCGATCGCCGGCTGCCGCGTGGGCTTCGAGGACGGCGAGTACGTCCTGAACCCGATGGCCGAAGACATGCAGTTGCTGCGCAACAACCCCGACCAGCGTCTCGACCTGGTTGTTGCCGGCACCAAGGATGCGGTCATGATGGTCGAGTCCGAAGCCTACGAGCTGACCGAGGAAGAGATGCTGGGCGCGGTTCTTTTCGCGCACGAGCAGATCCAGCCGGTGATCGACCTGATCATCGACCTGGCCGAGGACGCGGCGAAAGAGCCGTTCGACTTCCAGCCGCCGGACTACTCGGCGCTCTATGAGCGCGTGAAGGGCCTGGGCGAGACGCAGATGCGCGACGCCTACGCGATCCTCGACAAGCAGGAGCGTACGCAGGCCGTCGCCGCCGCAAAGGACGCGATCAAGGCCCAGCTGTCCGAGGACGAGCTGGCCGACGCCAACCTCGGTTCCGCGCTGAAGAAGCTGGAATCGACCATCCTGCGCGGATCGGTCGTGAAGAGCGGCAAGCGGATCGACGGCCGCGCGCTGGACGAGGTGCGCCCGATCGTGTCGGAAACCGGCCTGCTGCCGCGCACGCACGGCTCGGCGCTGTTCACCCGCGGTGAAACGCAGGCGCTGGTCGTGACCACGCTGGGCACCGGCGACGACGAGCAGTTCATCGACGCGCTGACCGGCAACTTCCGTTCGAACTTCCTGCTGCACTACAACTTCCCGCCCTACTCGGTCGGTGAAGCGGGCCGCGTCGGCCCTCCGGGACGCCGCGAGATCGGCCACGGCAAGCTGGCCTGGCGCGCGCTGCAGGCCGTCCTGCCGTCGCCCACCGACTTCCCGTACACGCTGCGTCTGGTCTCCGAGATCACCGAATCCAACGGCTCGTCGTCGATGGCGTCGGTCTGCGGTGGCTCGCTGTCAATGATGGACGCGGGCGTTCCGCTGAAGGCACCGGTGGCCGGCGTCGCGATGGGCCTGGTTCTCGAAGAGGACGGCTCTTACGCGATCCTGACGGACATCTTGGGCGACGAGGATCACCTCGGCGACATGGACTTCAAGGTCGCGGGCACCGAGAAGGGCATCACCTCGCTGCAGATGGACATCAAGGTCGCGGGCATCACGCCCGAGA
>NZ_JBELMH010000089.1:11636-11766 GCF_042096055.1 Citreimonas sp.
GCAGGCCAAGCAGGGCCGCCTGCACATCCTGGGCGAGATGAACAAGGCGCTTTCCGAAGCGGGCGAGTTCAGCGTGCACGCGCCGCGCATCGAGACGATGCAGATCCCGACCGACAAGATCCGCGAAGTG
>NZ_JBELMH010000090.1:0-11141 GCF_042096055.1 Citreimonas sp.
AATCAAATTTGGTCGGCGAAAAGTTGCCGACCGACGTTCATGTGGATAATACACGCGTTAATCAACTTTAACAAGAATTAACTTTTTTGATTTCAGTTTTTGAGGGAGCGTTTCGACATCGTCAACTCACCAAATCCAGCGAGGATCATTCGATGTCGACCCAACTGAAGCACCTGATCTCTGAAGATATTCTTGCCGTTGAACCGCAAGTCTGCGGGTTCTCCGGAGAGGGCCTCGAGATGTTCACATCGTGGTCCGGCCCGGCCGAGACGGCAATCTTTAGTGGAAACGCGGTCGAGGCGTTCACCTCCTGGTCGGGCCCGGTTCGCTCGGATCGTGACGCCGGCGATGCCGTCGAAGCCTTCACCTCGTGGTCCGGCCCGGTCCGCTCCGAGCGCGACGCCGGCGATGCCGTCGAGGCGTTCACCTCCTGGTCCGGCCCGGTCCGTTCCGAGCGCGCCGCCGGCGATGCCGTCGAGGCCTTCACGTCCTGGTCCGGTCCCGTCCGCTCCGAGCGCGACGCCGGCGACGCCGTCGAGGCCTTCACGTCCTGGTCCGGTCCCGTCCGCTCCGAGCGCGACGCCGGCGATGCCGTCGAAGCCTTCACCTCATGGTCGGGCCCGGTCCGCTCGCAGCGCGATGCCGGCGACGCCGTCGAGGCGTTCACCTCGTGGTCCGGCCCGGTCCGTTCCGAGCGCGACGCAGGCGATGCGACCGAAGCCTTCACCTCGTGGTCGGGTCCCGTGCGCGCCTGAGGCCGCGACCTGCCCGGACGGGGCGCCGCGTGCGCGCCCCGTCCCGGCCCCCGACGGACCTGGCCATGCCGGACACGGCCCGGCCACAACCACACGAGGAGACGTTCATGACCACCGTGATCCAGTTGAACGCGCCGCACCGCATCCCGCCGCGCGAAACCCGCCTGTCGTCGCTGCTGGCGCTGTTCGCGCAAGGCCGGCGCGGCGGCGATGACGTGTTCTGGCTCAAGGAGAACGCCGAGCTTCTGAACGTGCTCGAATGCACCGGCCAGGATGTCCCGCTCGAGGCACTTGCGGTGCATGCCGGCTTCTACCGCGACGCCGCAGAGCGGCTGCGCTTCTTCCCTCAGTACTACCGCTTCTTCCTGTCCATGGTCCTCGACCTCGAGGATCTGGGCGTGCCGGGCGAGACCGCCGA
Source organism: Citreimonas sp. (assembly GCF_042096055.1). Classification (NCBI taxonomy): domain Bacteria; kingdom Pseudomonadati; phylum Pseudomonadota; class Alphaproteobacteria; order Rhodobacterales; family Roseobacteraceae; genus Citreimonas; species Citreimonas sp. Next base: position 1,174 of record NZ_JBELMH010000090.1, read on the forward strand.
GGCGATGGTCGCCTTCGCCGATCGCATGGGCCTGCCCGAGGCCGAGCTGTCGGACCTGCAGCGCGCCGAGGCGCGCCGGCTGATGCGCCGCCGCGGCGTCGACGCGATCCGCGAACCGGGGTTGGACGACCGCCTTCGGGCCTTCGCGTCGCGCAACGCGACCTTCGCGCTGCCCAACAAGAAGGCCGCGTACGAGCTCACGCACATCGTCTTCTACCTGACCGAATACGGCCGCCGCCCGGCCGACTTGCCGGCCGAGGCCATCCGCTCGCTGCACTTCGCGGGCCTGACCGCCTTCCTGGAACAGAACGCCGACCTGCTGGCCGAGATCTGCATCGCGCTGGTCTGGGCGGGCGACGCGGCGCCCGTGCTGTGGACCGACTGGCTGGAAGAGCAGACCGCCAGCTTCGGGCTGACGACCGCACCGGACGTGTCTGTGGCGGACGATTACCACGAATTCCTGGTCTGCAACTGGCACGCTGCGGTCTCCGGCCGGCCGGTCTTCCGCAAGCCGATCGCGGCCGAGCGCACGCGCTTCGACCGGGCGCCGCGCCTTGCGCCGCTGTCCGAGATCAGCCGCGCCATGATGACGCTCGACACCGCGCGCAGCGGCGACTGGAACGTCATGCGCGACCGCATGCAGCCCAGCCTGTCGCCCGCCACCTGCGACCTGATGGAGGCCGCCGCCCGGTCGAGCGAGCATTTCGACGCGTTCTTCGAGGGCTTCGCCCGGGCGGGCCGGCCATGAGCGTGCGTGCGATTCAAAGCCTCGCCGCGGGCGGTGCGCTGACCGGCGCCGCGCTCGTCGTTGTCTACACCGGCATGATGGCCGGCGCGGACGGCATCACCAAGCTGATCGCCGGCGGCTACGAGGCGCCGCAGCTCTTCGCGATCTCGGCGGCGCTGGTCGCCGGGTTCTGCCTGCTCAGCGCGAAGCGCGGCGGCGAGGTCGGCCTGAAAGTCGCCAGCCGCGGCACCATGGCCGTGCGCGCGGTGCTGACGGTGATCGCGTCTATCGCCTTCTTCCAGGCGTTCCGCCTGCTGCCCTTCGCCGACGTGTTCCTGTTCATCGGGCTGATCCCGCTGTTTGCGGCGGCACTGTCCGGCCCGGTGCTGGGCGAGGCGCCGCGCCCGATGGCCTGGGCCGCGCTGCTGCTGGGCTCGGGCGGGATGCTGCTGCTGATGCCGGGCGGCTTGTCGGGCATGCAGGCCGGCCACCTCTGGGCGCTGACCGCGTCGCTGACCGGGTGCGGTTCGATGCTGGCCGCGCGCCGCATCGCCAAGGTCGAGCGCGTGCCGCTGGCGCAGGTCTTCTGGCCGAACCTCGCGCTGATGCTCGCCATGGGCGTGGCGTTGCCCTTCGTGTGGAAGCCGATGGGTCTTGCCGACGTGGCCTGGGTCGGGGGCTACGCCGCGATGCTGTTCGGCGCGCGCTACGTCTCGGCCGAGGCGCTGCGGCTGCTGCCGGCACACGTGGCGATGCCGCTGATGAACCTGCAGTTCGTCTGGATGGTCGCGATCGGCATGGTGGCCTTCGGCGAGATCCCGGCGCCGGGCACGGTTCTGGGCGTGACGCTGGTCGTCGCCTCGGGCCTGTGGCTGATCGCCGAGGAGCAGATGGCGCGCGGCCGCCGCACCGCCTGATCCCGCCAATCGAAACGCGGACGGCGCCCCGAGGGGCGCCGTTTTGCGTACCGTGAAAGCGGCCTACATCGAGAAGGACGTACCGCACCCGCAGGAGCTGGTCGCGTTGGGGTTCTCGATCACGAAGCGCGCGCCGATCAGCTCCTCGGTGAAGTCTATGACCGCGCCCTCGAGGAAGGGCAGGGACACCGGGTCGACCACCACGCGCTGGCCGTGGCCCTCGAGCACGAGATCCTCGGCCTCGGGGGCGTCGAGCTTGATCTCGTACTGGAAGCCCGAGCAGCCGCCGCCCTCGACGGCGACGCGCAGCGCCTGGCCCTGATCGCCGGCGCCGATCTCCTGCAGCCGGGTAAAGGCGCGGTCGGTGACTTTTGGCGGAAGGTGCATGGCGGGCCCCGTCAGGTTTATCTTTGCGAATGGTCCGAATATATGACGCCGAGGACCCGACAACAAGGTGACCGAAGCGATGCGCGCCCCCTATGCCTGCGAGCCCGAGACCGCCCGAGGCCGGCTCTACCCCGAGGAGGAAAGCGCCTTCCGCTCGTGCTTCCAGCGGGACCGCGACCGGATCATCCATTCCAGTGCGTTCCGGCGGCTCAAGCACAAGACGCAGGTCTTCGTCGAGCACGAGGGCGATTTCTACCGCACGCGGCTGACCCATTCGATCGAGGTGGCGCAGGTGGCGCGCACGATCTCGAACGCGCTGGGGCTGAACGTCGACCTGACCGAGGCGGTGGCGCTGGCGCACGACCTCGGCCACACGCCCTTCGGCCACACGGGCGAGGACGCGCTCGACGCGCTGATGCGGCCCTATGGCGGGTTCGACCACAACGCCCAGACCTTGCGCATCGTGACGCGGCTGGAGCGGCACTATGCCGAGTTCGACGGGCTGAACCTGACCTGGGACACGCTGGAAGGCATCGCCAAGCACAACGGCCCCGTGGTGGCCCGCGCCGGAGACACCGATGGTGTGCCCTATGCCTTGGCTGAATATGACGCCGAGCACGATCTGGAACTGCACACCCATGCCAGCGCCGAGGCGCAGGTGGCCGCGCTGTCCGATGACATCGCCTACAACAACCACGACCTTCACGACGGCCTGCGCGCGGGCCTCTTCTCCGAGGCCGATATCGCGCAACTGCCCATCGTCGGGCCCGCCTACGCCGAGGTCGACCGTCTCTATCCCGGCCTCGACGCCTACCGCCGCCGGCACGAGGCGCTGCGCCGCGTCTTCGGCGCGATGGTCTCGGACCTGATCGACACGTCGCGCGCGCACCTTGAAGGCGGCGGGTTCGCCGACGCGCAGGCGATCCGCGCCTGCGGCCGCCCGGTGATCGCCTTCTCGGACCGGCTCTGGTCCGAGCTGCGGCAGATCCGCGCCTTCCTGTTCGAGAACATGTACCGCGCGCCCCGCGTGATGGAGCAGCGCGCCCGCGTCACCCGCGTGGTCGAGGACCTGTTCCCCCGCTTCATGGCCGACCCGGCGCTGCTGCCCGCACGCTGGCAGACCGAGATCGCCGGCCTGCGTGACGAGACCGCTCTGGCACGGCTGGTGGCCGATTACGTCGCCGGCATGACCGACCGCTTCGCGCTTCAGCTGCATGCGGATCTGACCGGCACCGATATCCTGGACGACGGCCACTAGGGCAGGCCGCGGGGCGGCGTTTGACGCCGCCCGTTCACATGGTAATGGACGGCGCGAAGGAGCCGTTTCATGAACCTGTTTGCCGAGATCCGAGAGCTTGTCCTGTCCGCGCTGGACGCCGAGGGGCTGATCCCCGAGGGCGCCAACCGCGACGCCATCACCGTCGAGCCGCCGCGCGACCCGTCGCATGGCGACATGGCCACGAACGCCGCGATGGTGCTGGCAAAGCCGCTCGGCCGCAAGCCGCGCGACGTGGCCGAGGCGCTGGTCGGACGTCTCTCTCAGGACGACCGCATCGCGACGGCCGAGGTCGCGGGGCCGGGCTTCATCAACCTGCGTCTCGCGCAACCCGTCTGGCAGGCGCTTCCGGCCGCGATCCTGGAGCAGGGCGCCGATTACGGCCGCTCGACGCTGGGGCAGGGGCAGAAGGTCAACGTCGAATACGTCAGCGCGAACCCCACCGGGCCGATGCATGTGGGCCACGCGCGCGGCGCGGTGGTCGGCGACGCGCTGGCCTCGCTTCTGGCCTATGCGGGCTACGATGTGACGCGCGAATACTACATCAACGACGGCGGCGCCCAAGTCGACGTGCTCGCGCGGTCGGTCTACCTGCGCTACCTCGAGGCGCACGACCTGTCGGTCGACTGGCCCGAGGGCAGCTATCCGGGCGACTACCTGATCGAGGTGGGCGAGGCGCTGAAGGCCAAGGTGGGGGACGCCTGGATCGACCAACCCGAGGATGTCTGGATGGACGAGGCGCGCGAATTCGCCACCGACGCCATGATGGACCTGATCCGCGCGGACCTCGCCGCGCTGGGCGTGCGGATGGATCACTTCTTCTCCGAGAAGTCGCTCTACGGCACCGGCCGGATCGAGGCGGCGATCGACAGTCTGCGCGGCAAGGGCCTGATCTATCGCGGCGTGCTGGAACCGCCGAAGGGCAAGACCCCCGAGGATTGGGAGCCGCGCGAGCAGACGCTGTTCAAGTCGACCGAGCACGGTGACGACGTCGACCGCCCGATCATGAAGTCCGACGGCGGCTGGACCTATTTCGCGCCCGACATCGCCTATCACTACGACAAGGTCGAGCGCGGCTTCGACTGGCTGATCGACATCTTCGGCGCCGATCACGGCGGCTACGTCAAGCGGATGAAGGCCGCCGTCGCCGCGCTGTCGGACGGCCACGTCCCGCTCGACATCAAGCTGGTGCAGCTGGTCAAGCTCTACCGCAACGGCGAGCCGTTCAAGATGTCCAAGCGCGCCGGCACCTTCGTGACCCTGCGCGACGTGGTCGACATGGTGGGCGCCGATGTCGCGCGCTTCCACATGCTGACGCGCAAGAACGACGCGCCGCTGGATTTCGACTTCGACAAGGTGGTCGAGCAGTCCAAGGAAAACCCGGTCTTCTACGTGCAATACGCCCATGCGCGCGTGGCCTCGGTGCTGCGCAAGGCGGTCGAGGCGGGCATCGACGTCGGCGACGACGCGCTGGCGGGCGCCGACATGACCGGCATGACCCATCCGGCGGAGCTGGCGCTGGCCGGAAAGCTCGCCGAATGGCCGCGCCTGGTCGAGATCGCCGCCCGCAACACCGAGCCGCACCGTGTCGCCACCTACCTGTCGGAACTGGCCGCCGACCTGCATGCGCTGTGGAACCGCGGCAACGACGAGCCGGGCTTGCGTTTCCTGCAGGACGATCCGGCCACAAGTCAGTCCAAAATCGCGCTGGCGCGGGCCGTTTCTGTTGTTATTTCGGCCGGTCTGGGTATCTTGGGCGTCACGCCGATGGAGGAAATGCGCTGAGACAAGGCGTGGCCTGCATCGGTCCTGCAGGCAAGCGCGGGTCGCTCCCGCGCCCAAATCGAGCACAGGCGCGGGTCGTGATCCCGCGCGGAACGAGGCGGACATGACCGAATACTACCAACACTCGGGGCAGGCCGCCCCGGCACCCCGCACCGTGGCGACCTTCACCCACTGGGCCGGCGCCGCCGTGTCGTTGTCGCTGATCGCGGGCATCGGGGTCTGGGGCTACAAGCTGGTCGCGCGCGACGTGAGCGGCGTGCCCGTCGTCCTCGCGGCCGAAGGTCCGATGCGCATCGCGCCCGAGGATCCGGGCGGCCGTCTGGCCGACCACCAGGGCCTGTCGGTCAACACGATCGCTGGCATCGGCGTCGCCGAAGGCCCGACCGAACGGCTGGTTATCGCCTCGCGTCCCGCCGGCCTTGCCGAGGAGGACGTGGCGCAGGGCGCGCTGCAGACCTACGAACGCCAGTCGGCCGAGGCCGAGGCAGAGGCGCAGACGCGCCTTGCCGCCGCGACAGGCACCGAGGCGCCCGAGAGTGCCGCGCTGTTCGCCGCCACCGGCGACGAGACTGCACCGCTGCCCGCGACCTTCACGCGCGAGGACGTGGTCATTCCCGCCGACAGCCCGCTCGCGCAATCCGACAACCCCGAAATCGCGGCGCTGGTCACGCAGCTGACCGACGGTGTGACGCCGCTGGGCGCCGAGGCCGACGCGGGTGCCGAAGAGACGCTGGCGTCGCTCGACGCAAGCGTCCTCGACGAACGAGACGTCGCCTTCGAAGAAACCCCCGCCTTCGGCGGCGTGCGCCCGCAGGGCCGTCCGGTTCTGGTCGCCGCCCGCGCCGAGCCCGTGGCCGTGACCTCCGGCGCGTCCGAGACGCGCACCGATACGCTGGTGCCCGGCTCGGTCATCGCCGAGGCGCTGGGCATGGGCGGGCCGGCCGCGGCCGAGATCGCGCCCGAGGATCTGCCCGCCGGCACGCGCCTTGTGCAGATCGGCGCCTTCGACAGCGCGGCGACCGCACGGTCGGAATGGGACCGGCTGATGGGCCGCTTCGACGCCTATCTCGGCGACAAGAAGCGCGTCATCCAGCAGGCGCAATCGGGCGGGCGCACGTTCTACCGTCTGCGCGCGCACGGTTTCGCCGACCTGTCCGACGCGCGCCGCTTCTGCGCCGCCTTCGTCGCCGACGGCGTCGACTGCATCCCGGTCGTCAGCCGGTGAGCCGGTTCTCGGCCGCGATCCTCGGCTGTGCCGGAGCGCGGCTGACCGAGGACGAACGCCGCTTCTTCGGGCGCGCCAACCCCTTCGGCTTCATCCTCTTCTCGCGCAACTGCGAGACGGCCGAACAAGTCCGCGCCTTGACCGCCGAGCTGCGCGACGCCGTGGGCCGCGGCGCGCCCATCTTCATCGACCAGGAAGGCGGCCGCGTGCAGCGCCTGCGCCCGCCGCTGGCCACGGACTGGCGCCCGCCGCTGGACGACGCGACCGATGCCGGCGACCGCGCCGCTGAGGCGCTGTCCCTGCGCTACGCCATCATCGCCGCCGAATTGCGCGCCCTGGGCATCGACGGCAACTGCGCACCCGCGCTCGACGTGGCGCGGGCCGAGACGCATCCGTTCCTGCGCAACCGCCTGCTGGGCACCGACCCCGACACGGTGGCACGGCTGGGCCGTGCCGTGGCCGAAGCGCATCTCGCCGGCGGCGTCCTGCCGGTGATCAAGCACATTCCCGGCCACGGCCGCGGCACCGCCGACAGCCACCTGCATCTGCCGCGCACCGATGCCGGCACGGACGCGCTGGACTCGGACTTCGCGCCTTTCGCGGCGCTGTCGGACCTGCCGCTGGGCATGACCGCGCACATGGTGTTCGAAGCCTACGACGCCCAAGCCGCCACCGTGTCCTCCACGATGATCGGCCTGATCCGCGACCGGATCGGTTTCGGCGGGCTGCTGATGACCGACGACATCTCGATGCAGGCGCTGTCGGGCGACGTGGCCAGCCGGGGCAGGGCGGCGCTGGACGCCGGCTGCGACGCGGTGCTGCACTGCAACGGCGACGCGGACGAGATGCGCGCCGTGATCGACGTCGCGGGCCCCATGACCGACGCCGGCCAGGCCCGGGCCGAGGCCGCGCTGACCGCGCGACGTCCCGCCCCGCCGGTTGACATCGCCGCGCTGCGCGCCAAGCTGGACGCGCTGCTGCCCGCATCGGTGCCATGACCGACCAAGACTTCGAGCCCGAGATCGTCCCGCTCTCCGTCGCCGACCGCCTCGCGACCGAGGCGCTGGTGGTCGACGTGGACGGCTTCGAGGGGCCGCTCGACCTGCTTCTGAACATGGCGCGCACACAGAAGGTGGACCTGCGGCAGATCTCGATCCTGGCGCTGGCGCGGCAATACCTGGTCTTCGTGGAAAAGGCCCGCGCGCTGCGGATCGAGCTGGCCGCCGACTACCTCGTGATGGCCGCCTGGCTCGCCTTCCTGAAATCGCGCCTGCTGCTGCCGCCCGACCCGGCCGACGAAGGCCCGTCGGGCGAGGATCTGGCCGCGCATCTCGCGTTCCAGCTCGAACGTCTGCAGGCCATGCGCGAGGCGTCCGCGCGCCTCTGGGCCGGCAACCGGCTGGGGCGCGACGTCTTTGCCCGCGGCATCCCCGAGGACGTGACCCGCCACCGCCGCGTCGAATACACCGCCACGCTCGTGGACCTGATGAAGGCCTATTCGCGCATCCGCACGCGCGACGAATTCCGCCCGTTCGTGATGGACCGCGACAAGGTCTTCACCATGGAAGAGGCGCTGGACCGGCTGCGTGGCATGATCGGCTTCGCCGGCCAGTGGACCGAGCTGCAAAGCTACCTGCCCGAAGGGTGGGATGACGATCCGGTCAAGTGGCGCAGCGCCACCGCCGCGACCTTCGCCGCCTCGCTGGAACTGGTCAAGGAAGGCCGCGCCGAGCTGCGCCAGCAGGGCATGTTCGCCCCCATCCAGATGCGCCGCCGCGAGCGTCGCGATGGCTGAGCCCGACACACCGGAACAGGGCGAAAGCCTGTTCGCAGCGCCCCCGATGGGCGAGCAGGAGCGCATGGTCGAGGCGATCCTCTTCGCCAGCGCCGAGCCGGTCACGGTGGCCGAGCTGGCCGCGCGCATGCCGCATGGCTGCGACCCGGCCGAGGCACTGGCCCATCTGCGCAAGCGTTACGAGGGGCGCGGCGTGCGCCTTGTCCGCGTGGGCGACGCCTGGGCGATGCGCACCGCGCCCGACCTCGGCTTCCTCATGAGCCGCGAGACCGTCGAACATCGCAAGCTGTCGCGCGCCGCGATGGAGACGCTGGCGATCATCGCCTACCATCAGCCGGTGACCCGCGCCGAGATCGAGGAGATCCGCGGCGTGTCGGTCTCGCGCGGGACGGTGGACCTGTTGCTGGAGCTCGAATGGGTGCGCTTCGGCCGTCGCCGGATGACGCCGGGCCGGCCCGTCACCTTCGTCGTGACCGAGACGTTCCTGGATCATTTCGGCCTCGAATCCGCCCGCGACCTGCCGGGCCTGGCGGAGCTGCGCGCCGCGGGGCTGCTGGACTCGCGCGCGCTGCCGCCGGGCGCGCCGGCCCCGGACGACGAGGACGCCGACGAAAGCCCCGACACCGGCCAGAGCGAGCTGTTCGAGGACTGAGCGCCTTCAGCTGCTGAAATGCTTGGACAGCTTCAGCCCCTGGCCCTGGTAGTTCGACGCGATCCCCGCGCCGTACAACTGCTCGGGGCGTGCTGCCATGCGTTCGTAGACCAGCCGACCGACCACCTGCCCGTGCTCCAGCACGAAGGGCGCCTCGTGGCAGCGCACCTCGAGTACGCCCCGCGCGCCGTGCCCGCCCGCCGCCGCGTGGCCGAAGCCGGGATCGAAGAAGCCCGCGTAATGCACCCGGAATTCGCCCACCATGGCAAGGTATGGCGCCATCTCGGCCGCGTAGTCGGGCGGGATGTGCACCGCCTCGCGGCTGACGAGGATGTAGAACGCGCCCGGGTCCAGAACGATGCGGCCGCGCCCGTCGACGCCGGTATCGCCCTCGATCCGGTCCCAGAAGCCCGCCGGGTCGTAATGCCCGATACGGTCGAGGTCGATCACGCCGGTATGCGGCCGCGCGCGCCAGCCGACCAGACCTCCGCGCCCGGGCCGCAGATCGACCGAGAAGCCCAGCCCGTCGTCGATCGTGACAGGCCCGCCCGAGACCAGCGTGTCTGTCTTCTGCAGCGCTGCCAACTCGGCATCGTCCAGCACCGCGCGCCCGCGGCGAAAGCGGATCTGGTTGAGCCGCATACCCGGCCGCACCAGTACGGAAAACGAGCGCGGGCAGATCTCGGCGTAAAGCGGCCCTTCGTGGCCGGGCGCGATGCGGTCGAACTCGGCCCCGCCATCGGTGATGACGCGGGTCAGCAGGTCCAGCCGTCCGGTCGAGCTCTTGGCGTTGGCGATCGCCTGGAGGTCGCGGGGCAGGGCCAGACGCTCCATCAGCGGCACGACGTAGACGCAGCCCTTCTCGAGCACGGCGCCGGCGGTCAGGTCGATGCGGTGCATCTCGAACTCGGCGATGCGGTCGGCGACGCTGCGCCCGTCGCCCGCCAGGAACGACGCGCGCACCCGGTAGGCGATGGTGCCCAGCCGCAGGTCGAGGCTCGCGGGCTGGATCTGCCCGTCGACGAAGGGCAGGTCGGCCGAGATTGCTCCGGAAGCGATCAGGTCGGCGATCTGCTGCGAGGGAAGGACACCGGTCATCGCGCGCTCCGATACGACCGGAGCGCTGCGAGACGGTGGATCGAGGAAATTCTGGTCGGGCTAGCAGGACTCGAACCTGCGACCTTCCGTCCCCCAGACGGACGCG
>NZ_JBELMH010000091.1:0-2725 GCF_042096055.1 Citreimonas sp.
ATCACGTTGGCCAGGCGTTCCTCGGCGCGCTTCAGGGGCGTCACGTCGGTGCCGACATTCACGATGACGGGATCCTCGCCCGCGCTGGGGCGGGCCGTGCTGATGTTGAGGTCGACCCAGTAATCCTCTCCGGCGCGGGTGCGGTTCATGATCTCGCCCGAGAACGGCGCGCCCCGCGCCATCGCGTCGGCGATGCGCGCCGCCGCGTCGGGATCGCTGGCGGGGCTGCGGGTGAACGCGACCAGCGGCCGGCCGATCATCTCGTCAAGCGGATAGCCCGAGCGCTCGATGAACGCCCGGTTCGCCCACAGGACCGATCCGTCCCGCGTCGACAGGATGACGTGGTTCGTCATCATCTCGGCCGCGGTCGACATCCGTTCGAGCCGCGTGGCGCGGTGCACGCTTTCGGTCACGTCCCGGACGACGCAGATCGCCCCGGCGCGGCCATCCGCCATCTGCACGGGGGTGAACGTAGCCTCGCACCAGACCGTGCCGGTGGGTCCGTCGACGCTGTAGCGATGCGCGCCGGCGGCTTCGCCGGTCGGGTCGAGCGCGTCCAGCCCGGCCTGGAAGACCTGCAGAATCTCCGGCGGCATCGCGTCGGAGATGTGCTGGCCCGTGCCGCCGTGGTGCAGTGCCATCAGGGCGGGTGGCCCAGCGGCGATGCCGGTGTAGCGGTGTTCTGCGTCGAGTTCGAATACCAGGTCGGGCATCGCATCGAGGACCGCGCTCATGCGCGCGTTGGCGCGGCGCAGGCGGCCTTCGGTGCGGATGCGGTTGAGCGTGGTCCAGACGAGGTCTGCCGCCGCGCGCAGCAGGGTTACCGATGCCGGCGAGAACGGCGCGCTTTCGCGGATGTTGTCGAAGCCGATGAAGCCTTCGAACCGGGTGCCGTCGCTGAACGGCACCAGCAGCAGCGCGTGAATGCCCTGCCCCTGCAGGATGGAGGCGAGCGGCGAGCCGTCGAGCCGTTCCTGGATGTCCAGCTCGTGCAGCGCGTCGCCCCGCTGAAGGGCGGGCATCCACTCCTCGATCAGGCCGAGCGGAAGGCAGTCGAGCTGGTCGATCATCGCGGGCACGCCGTCGGCGACCCATTCGTATGTGTTGGTGATCGCGTCGGCGCCGTGCCGCTCGAAGATGTAGCAGCGGTCCGCGCCGGCGAACTGCCCAAGCTCGGCCAGTGCCGTGTCGAAGGCCTGATCCACGGTTTCCGGCGTGGAGCGCGTGAGCGCGGCAAGCAGACGCAGGACCAGCGCGTTTCCGTCGCCCGGCAGGGTCTCGCGATCGATCATGACGGGGGCAGCACCACGGGTCCCGCTTCCTGTTCCGTGCGGCCGCCGACAACCGGCAGGGTCAACGCAGGGGCAGACGGTACCGGTGTCGCGCCCGTTCCGTCAAAGGAAGTGAGGCCGGCATTCGATGCAAAGTCGACCTATCCGACGCGTCGTGACCGGTCGCGTCACTCCTCCAGCGCGCCGACGCGGGTGTGGTGCGAGCCGTCCGCCGGGCGATCCGGCAGCGCGGGCGCTTCAGCGGCATCCTCGGCGTCGAAATCTGCCTTGAGAGTCTTGCTGGTGCGCGCCCCCAGCGCACGCAGCTGGTCGATCTGACCCAGCACGTTGCCGCGCCCGCGCGAGAGCTGGTCGAAGGCCCGGCCGTAGGCGTCCTGCGCCTGGCCCAGCCGCTGGCCCATCTCCTCCATGTTGCCCACGAAGCCGCTGACCTTGTCGTAGAGCTTGCCCGCGCGGTCGGCGATTGCCTCGGCATTCCGGTTGCGCCGCTCGGCGGCCCAGACATGCGCGACCGTCTTCAGCGCCATCATCAGCGTCGTCGGCGTGGCGATCGTGACGTGGCGTTCCAGCGCGTAGGTCGTCAGCGTCCCGTCCAGCCGCAGTGCCTCGGAGAACGCGCCCTCGATCGGCACGAACAGGATCGTGTAGTCGACGGAATGCGCCTCGGCGGCGTGGTAGGTCTTGGACTCCAGCGTGTCGATGTGACCGCGCAGCGAGACGATGTGCCGCCGGGCGGCCGCGGCGGCGACGTCGTCGTCTTCGGCGTTCACGAGATCGGTGTAGGCGACCAGTGAGACCTTCGAGTCGATCACCAGCGTCTTGCCGCCGGGGATGTTGACCACGACGTCGGGCCGCAGCCGGCCGCCCGCATCGGAACTGCGATGCGCCTGAAGCTCGTATTCCTCGCCCTCGCGCAGGCCCGAGCCTTCGAGGATCTTCTCGAGCACCATCTCACCCCAGGCGCCCTGCTTCTGCTGGTCCGATTTCAACGCGCGCGTCAGCGCCAGCGCGTCGGCCGAGATCTGCTCGGTCTTCTTCGTCAGCGAGGTGATCTCGAGCTTCAGCTCGGTCCGTTCCTTCTGCGACGATTCGTGCATCGCCTTCAGCGCTTTCTCGAAGTGGCCGACGTGTTCGTGCAGCGGCGACAGCGTGGCCTTGAGGCGCTCCATGTTCGACTTGGCGATTTCCTCGCCTTGGCTGCGCAGGGTCTCGCGCGACAGCTCGCGGAAGCGGGTCGCCATCTCCTCGCGCATCTGGGTCAGCAGGGCGATCTTCTCGTCGGCGGCACGCAGGGTGGCGGCGCTGTCGCTGGTCACGCGCGCCAGGTCGCGGTCGAGCTTGGCCGCGTCGCGTCGCGCGGCCTCGAGCGCGTCGCGCAGCCCGTCGCTGTCGTCCTCGAGCGCCTCGATCCGCTCGGCGCGCGCGCCGGCGAG
>NZ_JBELMH010000091.1:2825-11031 GCF_042096055.1 Citreimonas sp.
CGGAAAATCAAGAATTACCGCTGCAGCACCTCGGCGATTTTCCCGATCGCGCGTTCGATGTCATCCTGCGAGGCGGCGGCCGACAGGCGGACGAAGCCTTCGCCCGCGGCGCCGAATGCCGTGCCGGCGATGGTCGCCACGCCCGCCCGTTCCAGGAAGCGGTCCTGCGCCTCGGCCGACGTCATGCCGGTGCCCTCGATGTTCGGAAACAGGTAGAAGGCGCCCGCGGGCTGCGCGCACCGAATGCCGGGCAGGGCGTTCAGCGCGTCGCAGGCGGCGCTTGCCCGCCGCTCGAACGCGGCTCGCATCTCGGCTACCGCGTCCTGCGGGCCGGTGAGCGCGGCGATCCCGGCATGCTGCGCGCTGGCGTTGACGCAGGAATGGTCGTTGATGCACAGCCGCGTGACAGGATCGACGCAAGGTTCGGGCCAGACCGCGTAGCCCAGCCGCCAGCCGGTCATGGCGTAGGTCTTGGACCAGCCGTCCAGCATGATCACCCGATCGGCAATCTCGGGGTATTGCAGCAAGGACACGTGGTCGCGCCCGCCGTGCAGCATCTGGCTGTAGATCTCGTCGGACAGGATCACGACCTCGGGATGATCGGCGAGGCCGGCGACCAGCTTGTCGATCTCGGCGCGCGGGGTGACGCCGCCGGTCGGGTTGCCGGGCGAATTCAGGATCAGCAGCCGCGTGGCGGGCGTGATCTTCGACAGCACGTCCTCGGCGGAAAAGGCGAAGCCCGTCGACTCGGGCAGGGCGTAGGGGACCGCGGTCGCGCCAGTGAATTCGATGGCCGAGCGGTAGATGGGAAAGCCGGGATCGGGATAGACGATCTCGGCGCCCGGCTCTCCGAACAGCAGCATGGCATAGAACATCGTCGGTTTGCCGCCGGGCACGACGATCACACGGCCGGGATCGACCGTGACGCCGTGGCGGCGGTGCAGGTCTTCGGCGACCGCTTCGCGCAGCGCGGGCAGGCCGCCGGCGGGGGTATAGCCGTGGTGCCCGTCGCGCAGCGCCTTCGCCCCGGCCTCGACGATGTGCGGCGGCGTCGGGAAATCGGGCTGGCCAATCCCGAGGTTGATGATGTCGCGGCCCAGCGCCTGCAGGCGGCCGGCGCGGGCCAGCACGGTGAACGCGGATTCGGTGCCGAGCCGGGAAATGGATTGCGCGAATTTCATGGTGTCCCCTCCGTTTGACGCCTTATCCGGCCTGCCGTGACGCGTGTCCACCTTCGGGCTTGCGCTTTGGCGGGGGCGGGCGTATATGCCCCTCAACAGCGGCGCGCCGCGGGTCCAAACCCGGCGCCCACCGGATGACGATCGGCGGGCCGCGTGGCCCGCTTTTTTGTTTCCGACGCCTGCATCGACGAAAGGCGAACCCGAATGACCGACCTGATCGCCAAGACGACCATGGACAAGCGCCTGGCCGAGATCGTGACCCCCGTGATCGAGGACATGGGCTTCGAACTGGTGCGCCTGCGCCTGATGGGCGGCCAGACGCCCACCCTGCAGATCATGGCCGAACGCCCCGACGGCACGATCGAGGTGGACGATTGCGCCGAAATCTCGACCGCGGTGTCGGCGGTGCTGGACGTCGAGGACCCGCTGGTGGACGCCTACACGCTCGAAGTCTCCAGCCCCGGCATCGACCGCCCGCTGACCCGGCTGAAGGACTTCGACACCTACGAGGGCTTCGATGCCAAGCTCGAGACGCACGAGATGATCGACGGCCGCAAACGGTTCCGCGGCATCCTGGCGGGCACCGAGGACGGCGACGTTCTGGTGAACCTCGACGAGGGCACCATTGGCCTGCAATTCGACTGGCTGGCGGATGCCAAGCTGGTCATGACCGACGAGCTGGTGCGCGAGATGCTGCGCGCGCGCAAGGCCGCCGAGGTCGAAGACGGAAAGTATGACGAGATCGAGGCCGACGGCCCCCAGGAGGAGTGACGGACATGGCAATCACCTCTGCCAACCAGCTTGAACTGTTGCAGACCGCCGAGGCGGTGGCGCGAGAGAAGATGATCGACCCCGTGCTGGTGGTCGAGGCGATGGAGGAATCCCTCGCCCGTGCGGCCAAGTCCCGCTACGGGTCCGAGATGGACATCCGCGTCAAGATCGACCGCAAGACCGGTCGCGCGCAGTTCACCCGCGTCCGCACCGTGGTCGAGGACGACGAGCTGGAGAACTACCAGGCCGAGCTGACCGTCGAGCAGGCCAGGCAGTACATGGCCGAGCCCAAGGTCGGCGACACCTACGTGGAAGAGGTTCCCCCGGTCGAGCTGGGCCGGATCGCCGCGCAGTCGGCCAAGCAGGTGATCCTGCAGAAGGTCCGCGAGGCCGAGCGCGACCGCCAGTACGAGGAATTCAAGGACCGCGCCGGCACGATCATCAACGGTGTCGTCAAGCGCGAGGAATACGGCAACGTCATCGTCGACGTGGGCGCCGGCGAGGCGATCCTGCGCCGCAACGAGAAGATCGGCCGCGAGGCGTACCGCCCCGGCGACCGCATCCGCTGCTACGTCAAGGACGTGCGCCGCGAGGCCCGCGGCCCGCAGATCTTCCTGTCGCGCACCGCGCCGGAATTCATGGCCGAGCTGTTCAAGATGGAAGTGCCCGAGATCTACGATGGCATCATCGAGATCAAGGCCGTGGCCCGCGACCCGGGCAGCCGCGCCAAGATCGGCGTGATCTCGTACGACGGCTCGATCGACCCGGTCGGCGCCTGCGTCGGCATGCGCGGCAGCCGCGTCCAGGCGGTCGTGAACGAGCTTCAGGGCGAGAAGATCGACATCATCCCGTGGAACGAGGACCTGCCCACGTTCCTCGTGAACGCGCTGCAGCCCGCCGAGGTCAGCAAGGTGGTTCTCGACGAGGACGCCGAGAGGATCGAGGTCGTGGTGCCGGACGAGCAGCTGAGCCTCGCCATCGGCCGGCGCGGCCAGAACGTGCGCCTCGCGTCGCAGCTGACCGGCCTCGACATCGACATCATGACCGAGGAAGAGGAAAGCCAGCGCCGCCAGAAGGAATTCGAAGAGCGCACCAAGCTGTTCATGGACACGCTGGACCTCGACGAATTCTTCGCCCAGCTGCTGGTCTCCGAGGGCTTCACCACGCTCGAGGAAGTGGCCTATGTCGACCAGGACGAGCTTCTGGTGATCGACGGTGTCGACGAGGACACCGCCAACGAACTGCAGGCCCGCGCCACGGATGTGCTCGAGGCACAGGCGCGCGAAGCGCTGGCCCGCGCCCGCGAACTGGGCGCCGAGGACAGCCTGATCGAGTTCGAGGGCCTGACCCCGCAGATGGTCGAGGCGCTGGCCAAGGACGGCATCAAGACGCTCGAGGACTTCGCGACCTGCGCCGACTGGGAGCTGGCCGGCGGCTGGACCACCGTGGACGGTCAGCGTCACAAGGACGAAGGCCTGCTGGAGCCCTTCGAGGTCAGCCTCGACGAGGCGCAGACCATGGTCATGACCGCGCGCGTCCTGCTGGGTTGGGTCGACCCGACCGAGCTTGAGGAAGACGACGGCGAGGACGACGAGGTCGACGGCGAAGAGACCGAGGAAACGGAGGCCTGACCTGACACGCGGCGGCAAGGACAAGGATCGGTCCGAGGGACCCGAGCGCAAATGCATCGCCACCGGCACGGTGGCGCCGCAATCCGCGCTCGTGCGGTTCGTCGAGGCGCCCGATGGCGGCATTGTGCCGGACGTGGCTGGAAAACTGCCGGGCCGGGGCATATATGTTGTTCCTGACCGGGCGGCGCTGGAACGCGCGGCCGGCAAGGGATTGTTCGCACGGGCGCTCAAGCGCCCGGCGAAGGCGCCCGACGACCTGCCCGACCTTGTCGAGCGGTTGCTCGTGCGCCGGGTCGTCGACCTGATCAGCCTCGCCCGCAAGTCGGGCTGCGCCGTGACCGGGTACGAGAAGGTGAAGGACTGGCTTCAGAAGGAAGAGGCCCGCGTCCTGATCCAGGCCGAGGACGGGTCGACCCGCGGCAAGTCGAAGCTCAGCACGCCCTATGGCGGCGACTACATCGGCTGGCTCACGGCGGAAGAGCTCGGGTTGGCGTTCGGGCGACAATCTGTAATACACGCCGCGCTTGGCGCTGGCGGTTTGGCGCGTCGTGTTGTAGAGGACGCGCAACGGCTGAAAGGTGTACGTGTCGGGCGTTCCGATGCGGATCGCGGCGGTAGCGACCGTCGGAAAGGATGAAGACTTGAGCGATAACGACGGGAAGAAAACATTGGGTTTGCGCGGTGGGGCCCGCTCGGGCAACGTGAAGCAGAGCTTCAGCCACGGGCGCACCAAGAACGTCGTGGTGGAAACCAAGCGCAAGCGCGTCGTCGTGCCCAAGCCGGCCGCCGGCGCGGGCAAGCCGTCCGGCACGTCGGGCGGCGGCGGTGCCGTTGGCAGCCACACCAAGCGTCCCGCGGGCATTTCCGACGCCGAGATGGATCGCCGTCTCAAGGCGTTGCAGGCCGCCAAGGCGCGTGAGCACGAGGATGCCGCCCGGCGCGAGGCCGAGGAGAAGGCGCGCGCCGAAGAACGCGAGCGCATGCGTGCCGAAAAGGAACAGAAAGAGCGCGAGCAGCGCGAGGCCGAGGAGCGTCTTCGGCAAAAGGCCGAGGAAGAGGCCCGCGCGGCCGAGCAGGCCGCCGCGGATGCCCGCAAGGCCGACGCTCCGCCCGCCGCGCCCCAGGATGGGCCGGCCCGCGGCAAGACCAAGGAAACTCCGCGCAAGGCCGCGCCCGAGCGCGACCGCGACGACCGTCGCGGCGCCGGCAAGGCCAAGGAAGACGGCGGCAATCGCCGGTCCGGCAAGCTGACGCTGAACCAGGCGCTGTCGGGCGAAGGCGGCCGTCAGAAGTCCATGGCCGCGATGAAGCGCAAGCAGGAGCGTCAGCGCCAGAAGGCCATGGGCGGCAACCAGCCGCGCGAGAAGGTCGTGCGCGACGTCCAGCTGCCCGAGGCGATCATGGTCTCGGAACTGGCCAACCGCATGGCGGAACGAGTCGGCGACGTGGTCAAGGCGCTCATGCAGAACGGCATGATGGTCACGCAGAACCAGTCGATCGACGCCGACACAGCCGAGCTGATCATCGAGGAATTCGGCCACCGCGTCGTGCGTGTGTCCGCCGCCGACGTCGAGGACGTGATCAAGGAGGTCGCGGACAAGCCCGAGGATCTCAAGCCGCGTCCGCCGGTCATCACGATCATGGGCCACGTCGACCACGGCAAGACCTCGCTTCTGGACGCGATCCGCAAGACCAAGGTCACCGCGGGCGAGGCCGGCGGCATCACGCAGCACATCGGTGCGTACCAAGTGAAGTCGAAGGACGGCGCGACGCTGTCGTTCCTCGACACGCCCGGCCACGCCGCGTTCACGTCGATGCGCTCGCGCGGGGCGCAGGTCACGGACATCGTGGTGCTGGTCGTCGCCGCGGACGACGCGGTGATGCCGCAGACGATCGAGGCGATCAACCACGCCAAGGCGGCCAAGGTGCCGATGATCGTGGCGATCAACAAGGTCGACAAGCCGTCGGCAAACCCGACCAAGGTGCGTACGGACCTGCTCCAGCACGAAGTGGTCGTCGAGGAGATGTCCGGCGACGTGCAGGACGTCGAGGTGTCGGCCACCACCGGCCAAGGCCTCGAGGAGCTGCTGGAAGCCATCGCGCTGCAGGCCGAGATCCTGGAGCTGAAGGCCAACCCCGATCGCGCCGCCGAAGGCGCCGTGATCGAGGCGCAGCTGGACGTGGGCCGTGGTCCCGTCGCGACCGTTCTTGTTCAGAACGGCACGCTGCGTCGCGGCGACATCTTCGTCGTGGGCGAGCAGTACGGCAAGGTCCGCGCGCTGATCAACGACCAGGGCGACCGCGTCGACGAAGCCGGCCCGTCCGTGCCCGTCGAAGTTCTGGGCCTCAACGGCACGCCCGAGGCCGGCGACGTCCTGAACGTCGTCGCGACCGAGGCGCAGGCCCGCGAGATCGCCGAGTACCGCGCCAACCTCGCCAAGGAAAAGCGTGCGGCCGCCGGTGCGGGTACCACGCTCGACCAGCTGCTGGCGAAAGCCAAGGAAGACGAAAACGTCAAGGAACTGCCGATCGTCGTGAAGGCGGACGTGCAGGGCTCGACCGAGGCGATCGTTCAGGCGATGGAGAAGATCGGCAACGACGAGGTGCGCGTGCGCGTGATCCATCACGGCGTGGGCGCAATCACCGAGACCGATGTCGGCCTCGCCGAGGCGTCGGGCTGCCCGGTGATCGGCTTCAACGTGCGGGCCAACGCGCCGGCGCGGAACTCGGCCAACCAGAAGGGGGTCGAGATTCGCTACTACTCGGTCATCTACGACCTGGTGGACGACGTGAAGGCGGCTGCGTCCGGCCTGCTGTCGGCCGAGGTGCGCGAGAAGTTCATCGGCTACGCCGAGATCCGCGAAGTCTTCAAGGTGACCGGCGTCGGCAAGGTTGCCGGCTGTCTGGTGACCGAGGGCGTGGCGCGGCGGTCCGCCGGCGTCCGCCTGCTGCGCGACGACGTGGTGATCCACGAGGGCACGCTGAAGACGCTGAAGCGCTTCAAGGACGAAGTGTCCGAGGTTCAGTCGGGTCAGGAATGCGGCATGGCGTTCGAGAACTACGACGACATCCGCCAAGGCGACGTCATCGAGATCTTCGAGCGGGAAGAGGTCGAGCGCAAGCTTGACTGATCCCGCCCGGGGCGGATCGTCGTCAGGACGCGAAGTCAGGACATGAAAAAAAGCGCCTCCTGCTGGCAGGAGGCGCTTTCGTTTTTCCCGGTTCTCTGTGTCTTGCGGTCTGCTCAGACCGGCTGGCCAGTGAAAAGCCGCTGGCCGACCCGGATGATGAGGCGCCCGTCGGGCAGGGTCTTCTCTAGGAAACCCTGGACCGAGATCGCCCGTCCGATCATGATCGTCTTAAGCATGTGTCATTCCCCTGTTCGTCTCGCACTCTCTCCTCACGTGTCACAGTATATTCGCAAAACGCGTAAAGAAAAGGTTACCGCCGCTCAGGATCGGTCAAATTTCGGGCATTACGTGCACGGCAGGACACAAATTTGCGTCACAGCCAGTCGCGCAGGATCGGGATGAGGGGAAGGTCTGCGGGCGGCATCGGGTAGTCGCGCAGGGCGTTCGGGCGGACCCAGGCCAGCTTCTGCCCCTCGCGCGGTTGCGGCACGCCTTCCCACTTGCGACACGCGAAGAGCGGCATCAGCAGGTGGAAATTGTCGTAGCCGTGCGAGGCGAAGGTCAGCGGTGCCAGGCAGGATTGCCATGTGCCGATGCCCAGCTCCTCGTGCAACTCACGGACCAGCGCGGCCTCGGGCGTCTCGTCCGGCTCGACCTTGCCGCCGGGAAATTCCCAAAGGCCGGCCATGGACTTGCCTTCGGGTCGCTGCGCCAGAAGCACGCGGCCATCGCGGTCGATGAGCGCGACGGCCGAAACCAGAACGACCTTCATGCCTCAGGACCGGTAGTCGGCGTTGATCGAGATGTAGCCGTGCGTCAGATCGCAGGTCCAGACGGTGGCGCGGCCCTCACCCAGGCCGATGTCGACGGCGATTTCGATCTCGGGGCGCTTCATGTGCGCGGCCCCGTCCTCTTCCCGGTATTCGGGCGAGACCCAGCCGTTTTTCGCCACCAGCGTGTCGCCGAAGCGGATGGTCAGCGTGTCGCGGTCGGCTGCGGCGCCGGACTTGCCCACGGCCATGACGATTCGGCCCCAGTTCGGGTCTTCGCCGGCGATGGCGGTCTTGACCAGCGGCGAGTTCGCGATCGCCATCGCGTGCTGCCGGGCGTCGGCATCGGATGCGGCACCGGTGACGCTGATCGTAACGAACTTCGTCGCGCCTTCGCCATCGCGCACGACCTGGTGGGCTAGGTCCAGCATCACGCCCTCGAGCGCATCGGCGAACGCGGTCGAGCCGGTGACATCGACGCCCGACTGCCCGGTCGCGCCGATCAGCAGCGTGTCCGAGGTCGAGGTGTCGCTGTCGACGGTGATGCAGTTGAACGTGCGGTCGTTGATCTCGCTCACCAGCGCCTGCAGGTCGGCGCGCGCGATCTTCGCGTCGGTGAAGATGTAGACCAGCATCGTCGCCATGTCGGGCGCGATCATGCCCGACCCCTTGGCGATCCCGGCGATCTTCACCGGCCCGTCGGACGTGTCGATCGTGGCCGA
>NZ_JBELMH010000092.1:0-10737 GCF_042096055.1 Citreimonas sp.
CGCTCACGCTGTTCGGCCAGCGGGCCGAGCCCGATCCGACGGCGCCGCCGACGCCGGATTTCGACATCCTGCCCGCGCTGATGATCCAGTTCCGCATCCGCAAGGTCGCGGTGCCCTCGACCGGGCAGTTCACCGACGACGGCGCGCCGCGGCCGACCGAGCTGAAGGGCGTCTACGAGATCTCGACGACCACCGACGACGTGCGCAGCCGGATCCGGATGCTGCTCGACAGCGGCGACATCGGCGCGACTCGGCTGGACCTCGTGCGCATCGACCGCGACGCCGGGGGCGACCGCGGATACGCCACGCTGCCCACTGCGGCGCCCGACAATTCGGTCTACCTGTTCAAGACGAACCTCTCGACGCTGACGCAGCCAGACAACCTGTTTCGCCCCCTGATGCTGGGCGCGGTCGAGGAGGACGATCCCGACGACGCGGGCATCGGCGACGTCGCGGCCTTCCTGCGCTTGATCTGGCAGGCGAGCGTCGTCAACGCGACCGGCTTCTTCCTGCATTACACAGACGCGTCCGGCGCCCCGCTGCCCGACGACATGTTCGACGACACCGGGGCCGCGACGCTGACCGTGATGGCGTCGGCCACCGCGCCGCGCGCGCTTAGGCCCTACGACAACGCGCTGATCCTGCCGGGCGACGTGGCGGACACCGCCTTCATCGCCGCCGATGACGCGGACGGTGCGCCGGTGCAGGTGCACCATCCCGCCTACCAGGCCGGCTGCGTCGCGTTCCAGATCGACTGGACCACCGCGCCCGCGCTGACCATTGCCGAGGCCGAGCGGCCGGCGCCCTTCGCGCCCGAGACGGTCGCCGCGCTCTACGACCTGATCCAGTACCGCGTGCGCAGCGACGATCAGCCCGCGGGCTTCGATCCCTCGCTGTGGAGCCTGCCGCTGTCGCGCGCCAAGGACACGCGCGACATCGCGCTGGGCGACGCGGGCCCCGGCCGCTACCGCCAGGTGGTCCCGGCCTACCGCTTCGGCACCGGCGCCGAGAACACCATCTACGGCGTGACCGGGCGCCGCCCCGAGCTTCAGTTCCGCCTGCTCGACACCTACGGCAACGCGCTGGCTGAGGCGGATCACACGGTGGCCTTCGAGGTGCTCTACCACGACCCGCTGGTGCCGCTGGGCGAATGGCCGGGCACGCAGTCGACCTACCGCGTCGGGCGCGACGACGACGGCCGGCCCTGCCTGTTCCTGACGCTCGACTTCCAGCCGGACGAGATTGTGCGCCGCGACGTGCACCGCTTCATGACCGCCGAGGCGGGCGCCACCGACACCGACAAGGCCGCCCGGCAGGCGGAAATCGCGCGCTTCCGCTACGGGCTGATCCTGGCGCAGCTGCGCGACCCGAACGTCGAGGCCGAGGTACTGAGCACGTTTTTCGGCCCGCCGGCGCCGCTGGGCGCGGTGAAGGATCCGCTGCGGTATGCCGCGGACCGGATCGTCGCCGACCTGGACGCGCTGCTGCAGCACAAGACGCCGCTGGTGCCGCGCAGGATCACGATCCCGGTGCCATTCGATCCCGCGGCCCTGACCGGCCAGCCCGACACGATCTTCGCCATCACGGTCCAGACGCAGCTGCGCCGCACCGCGTTCGTCGATCCGCTGGCGGCCGAGCGGCTTCCCGAAGCGGCGCAAAGCCGCTGGACGGTGCCGCTCGACCTGTCCGTCCCGCCCGAGAACCGCCAGGAGGGCGATGGCCCAGAGCCCGCCGAGGTCGATCTGCGCCACTTCGCCAACCAGCTCGAGGACGCTTTCCGCGGCTATGACGGTGCCGATGGGCTGCTGAAGCTGACGGTGCGCAACGGTGTGTCCGACTTCGCCGCGGCCGGCGCCGAGCCGGTCCTGTGGGGCCTGAAGTGGAGCGCGTCCTCGGGCCTAGACGTCCGGTTCGACGCAGGCTCGGTCGCGTATTTCACCTTGGTGCCGATCAGCACGAAGCTGCAGGGCCATGCCGGCGTCCCGGTGACGCTGTGGGATGCCGACCTGACCCCGACCGAGGAGACCCGCGCCTTTTCCGAGATCGACGTCGATTCCTGGGCGCGGCAATTCCTAGCGACGATGGACCGGATCATGGGGCCGGCGGTCTCGAGCGTCGTCGTCGGCAAGGGGCAGGGGCGGTTCGCCGAGTTCGCCACCGCCAAGCGCCTGCTGGCCGAATGCCTGAAGGCCGGGGTCGAGCCGATCCTGGTGCCCGACGTCCGCACGGCGCGGTTGTCGACCTTCGGCGCGCGGCAGGTGGTCCCGGGCGATCTGACCAGCGCGCGCGACCGGTTCGAGCAGCACGTGCTGACCCGCCTCGCCGCCGCCTATGACAGCCTCGTCGTGATGCAGATGGCCGCCGAGGTGACCAATGCGCAGGCCGCGCAGGCGGGCGTCGACGCGCCGCGCATCTTCGGCGGGGTCAAGGCGACGGGCACGACGCCGAGCACAGGCGACACCGCCGACGCATTCTCGGTCTCGAACACGCGCCTGCCGACCGAACCGCCGGCGGACTCGGGTCCGCGCTTCGCGAACTTCCTGGTCTCGGCGGTCAATCCCAGTCGACAGGCCAAGCTCGACATGGCGCTGGTCTGGAAGGTCGGCTTCGTCGAGCACCGGATCGCCTCGGCGCACCGGGCGGGCGGCTACGTGCCGTCGAGCTGGCTGCGCGTCGTCGATTCGGACCTCGCGTCCGAGCTTGCCTTCGATCTGGGCGAGGTCAGCGTGCCCATCCCGTCCATCAGTTACCCCGCCGTCCCGGTGATGGAGGCGCAGAGCGCGATCCAGCAATTCGCGGGCACCGCCGATTCCGTCGACGACTTCTTCCTGTGGTCCTACGAATCCGTGATCCGCAAGACCGAGAAGGACGCCAAGGACACGCTCTTCGCCGAGCTGCGCCTGAACGAACGGGTGGTGATCGAACGCGCCCCCGCGGCGCTGGCGCGGGGGCCGGGCGAGACGGGCGACGTGGTGCCCCTGTTCGAGGCGCTCGCGCGCTACGCGGTCGCCTGGCCCGAGCTCGAAACCTTGCTCGAGGCGCTGGTGGCAAAAGAGGGCGACCTGCCGATCGCCGACGACCTGCTCGACGTGGTGTTCGGGCTGGTCAAGGACGTGGCAATCTACTGGGCCGGGTTCCGGGGCGTGCCGATCCCCGCGCGCTGGCAGACCGCGACGCCGCGCGCGGCCCGAATGACCGCGCCGCCGGCCGAGGAGACGATCTCGTACGCGATCGACTTCGAGAAGGCGTTCGAGGCGCCCGGACAGCTGATCGTCACCAGCGAGCAGTCCGCGATCTGGCCCCGGATCAACGGCGAGGACGGCAAGACGGGGCCGGACGCCTTCACGCGGCTCTACGCCTACGACGCCGAGGCGGACCGGCTGGCGCTGCGCTGGCGCGATCTCAGCGCGCTCGACCGGCAGACCGCGCGGCTGACCACGTGGCTGAAGCGGAACTCGAACCTGGGCGAGGGGGGCGACCTGACGGTCAATCCGAACCTCGTCTACGCGACTCCCGCCAGCACCTATGCCAGCCCGGTGATCCCGCGCCTGCGGATCGACGAGTTCCGCAACGACGAGACCGCGCCCGATCTGGCCACGACGCTGCTCAAGACGTTCAACGTGGTCCTCGGCGTCGCCTCGGTGCTGAAGAACACGCGCGCCGCCAAGATCGAGACGCGGTACGAGTACAGCCTGATCCGCGACCCGCGCGCCGCCGGCTCGGCGCTCACCAGCCGCGCTTCGGTGCTGCTGGCGGACGGGGTGGTGATCGACCTCGCCACGGCGAAGGATGACGCGGATCCGATCAAGGCGATCGCCGACGCGATCGCCGCGGACGTCACGTTTTGGCACGAGAGGGCCGGCATGCCCACAATGTCGGCGCGGCTGGTGCAGTCGCTGGTGCTGTTCGCGGTAATCCAGGACGTGCACCAGCCGATCCTGAACATCGACCGCATCGTCTACGACGTCCCCGAAGGCTGGTGGACGGGTTGACGGTGCGCGGCCTCGATCCGTAACCGGCGGCCTCCCTCGCTGCGCCGCGCCCGCCATGCCGCGGCGCAGCGGTTTGCCTCCCCCGTCCGGATCGACTATGTGCAGCGCACCGTCGCCGCGCAGGCCCAGGCGCCGACGCCAGCCCGAAGGTCGAGGATGCAGATAGACCAGAACGCCAGACTGTCCGTCGCGCCGATGATGGACTGGACCGATCGGCACTGCCGGTATTTCCACCGCCTCATCTCGGGGCGGGCGCTGCTTTATACCGAGATGGTGACCGCGTCGGCGCTGGTGCGCGGGGGCGCGCTGCACCTGCTGGACTTCGACGCGGCCGAGCATCCCGTGGCGCTGCAACTTGGCGGCTCGGACCCGGCCGAGCTGGCGCAGGCCGCGCGGCTCGGCGCGCGCGCGGGCTACGACGAGATCAACCTCAACTGCGGCTGCCCCTCGGACCGGGTGCAGTCGGGCACCTTCGGCGCGGTGCTGATGCGCGACCCCGCGCTGGTGGCGCGCTGCGTTGCGGCGATGCGTGACGTTACGGAATTGCCCGTCACCGTCAAATGCCGTATCGGCGTGGACGACCAGGATCCCGAAGAGGTCCTGCCCGAATTCCTCGCCCGTATCGTCGCGGCCGGCTGCGAGCGCGTGACCGTCCACGCGCGCAAGGCTTGGCTGCAGGGGCTCAGCCCGAAGGAGAACCGCGATGTTCCGCCGCTCGACTACGACCTCGTCTTGCGCATGAAGCAGTTGTTTCCCAACCTGCACGTCTCGATCAACGGCGGGGTCGACAGCCTCGACGCGGCGCGCGCGCTGCTGGACCAGGGCCTCGACGGCGTGATGGTCGGGCGCGCAGCCTACCACCAGCCGTGGGACGTGCTTGCGGGCGCCGATGCCGCGATCTGGGGCGATGCCCCACGTGGCGATGCGCCCGAGGACATCGCCCGCGCGATGATGCCCTACGCCCAGGCGCACGTGGACGCGGGCGGCAAGCTGAGCCAGGTCACGCGCCACATGCTGGGCCTGTTCGCCGGCCGCCCGGGCGCGCGCGCCTGGCGCCGCACCCTGTCCGAGCAGGCCGTGCGTCCCGGCGCCGACGCAACCCTGATCGAGACCGCGCTGTCGCGCATGGAAGAGGCCCAAGCCGCATGATCCCAGACATTGCCACCCTCGCGCCCCTCGTGGGGCTTCTTCTGCTGTCCGGCGCCTTCGCCGGCCTTCTCGCGGGCATGCTGGGCGTCGGCGGCGGCATCGTGCACGTGCCGGCCTTCTTCTTCGTCTTCTCGACGCTGGGCTACGAGAGCCCCAAGCTGATGCAGGTCTGCCTGGCGACGTCGCTGGCGGCGATCGTGATCACCTCGCTGCGCTCGGTCGCGGCGCACAACAAGCGCGGCGCGGTCGACTGGGGCATCCTCAAGACCTGGGCGCCGGGCATCGTCATCGGTGCGATCGTCGGCGTGTTCGTCGCTGCGCAGGTGCGGACCGAGGCGCTCGAGGCGCTGTTCGGCATCGTGGCGATGCTGGTGGGTCTCTACCTGGCCTTCGGACGTCCCGACTGGCGGCTGGGCCAGCAGATGCCGGGCCTGGCCGGGCGGTCTGTCCTGTCCCCGCTGGTGGGGCTTCTGTCGGTGCTGATGGGGATCGGCGGGGGCACGTTCGGCGTGCCGCTGATGACGCTGTTCGGCGTGGCGATCCACAACGCCGTGGCGACCGCGGCGGGCTTCGGCGCGCTGATCGCGGTGCCGTCGGTCATCGGCTTCCTGCTGGTCGACGTGGCCGACGCGCCGCCGCTGACCTTCGGCGCGGTCAACCTTCCGGCCTTCGTGGTGGCGGTGTCGATGACGCTGGTCACGGCACCGATCGGCGCGAAGATCGCCCACAAGCTCGACGGGATGACCCTGCGGCGGTCCTTTGCCGTGTTCATCCTGATCGTCGCGGTCAACATGCTGTTCACCGCGTTCGGCAGCTGATCGGGCGTCAGCCCGCCTGACCGTCGCGGCGCGCCAGCCGCGCGGCCCGGCCGCCGCGGCGCTTGTTCAGCGCGCCGCCGCGGTCGGGCAGCTCCGCCATCACGGCGCGGCGTTCGTCGGGCGTCATCTTCGACCAGCGCGTGATCTCGTCGATGCTGCGCAGGCAGCCGGCGCACAGCCGCGTTTCCGGGTGGATCACGCAGGTCTTCACGCAGGGGCTCTCGATCTCGTCCCGGCGCCAGGCGCTTTCGGTGTCGGAGGGGCGGCGGTCGGTCATGGGCGGACCTGCGTAGCGGACAGGTGGGCAAGGCGGTCGAGCGCACCTTGCAGGATGTAGGCGGCGGCGACGTGGTCGATCACCTCGGCGCGGCGGCGGCGCGAGGTGTCCGCCTCGAGCAGGGCGCGCTCGGCGGCGACGGTCGACAGACGCTCGTCCCAGAAGCCGATCGGCCCGTCCCACAGCCGCGAGAAGTTGCGCGCGAAGGCGCGGGTCGACTGGCAGCGCGGCCCCTCGCTGCCGTCCATGTTGTGCGGCAGGCCCAGGATCAGCCCGCCGATGCCGCGCTGCTGCAGCACGGCCAGCAGCGCCTCGGCATCCAGCGTGAACTTGCGCCGGCGGATCGTCTGCAGCGGCGAGGCGACGGCGCGCATCGAATCCGACACGGCGACGCCGATCGTCTTGTCGCCCAGGTCGAGCCCGGCGAGCGCCTGCATCGGCCGCAGCGCGGCGGCGAAGTCGGTGATTTCTTCGTGGATCATGACGGGTTTCCGTGACCTCGACCGGGCAGGGGGCGCTGCCCCCGCCGCCCGTTCCGGGCGACTCCCCCGGGATCTTTGCGGACCAAAGAAGCCGCGCGGAGGCGTGCAATCATTCTTCCAGCCCCGCCTGTGCCGCGGCGGCGTCGAGCATGTCCAGCGCATCCTGCGAGGTCGCGAAGACCGAGCGCGCCTCGGACCAGATGGCGCGGGCACGGTCGGTCTCGCCCAGAACGCCGAGCGCGGTGATCAGGCGCGCCCAGTCCTCGGGCGGGCCGCCCTCGGTCGCCAGCCGGTCCGACAGGCCCGAGACCATGCCGCGGATCATCTCCATGCGCTGCTCGGGAGTCATCTCGACCGCGTTCTCCATGTCCTCGGGCGTCGGGCCGCGCGGCGCGGCCTGCGGTTCGGGCAGCGTGTAGTCCGCCATGCCCGCGCGCCAGGCGATGTCCTCGATCTGGGCGCGGATCGGCTGCAGCCAGGGCGCGTCGGCCGGGCTTTCGCGCAGCAGCCGGTCCCAGGTGTTGAAGGCGAGGTCGGGCCGCCCGGTCTGGGCCATCATCAGCCCGGCGTAGTAGCGCGCCACGCCGTTGCGCGGATCGCGCGTCAGCGCGGCATCGAGCGCGCGTTCCGCCTGCGGGCTGACATAGCCGCCGGCGGCGAGGATCATCATGTCGGCGAGATCGGCGTAATCGTCCGCGGTGGCCGCGTCGCCCTTCGCCTCGATGATCGCCTGCTGGGCCTGGTAGGCGGCGACGTAGTTTCCGAGCGCCGCCTCGGACCGGGCGAGCAGCGCGAGGCCCTGCAGGTCGCCGGGCCGTTCGGCCACCGCGCCGCGCAGCTGCTGCACGAGCGCGAGATAGTCGGGATCGGCGTCGGGCGATTGCGTGGCGGGCAGGCCGGATTCGGCCTCGGCCTGGCTGGGGCGGGTCTGGCGCGCGTCCTCGGCCGCGGCGATGCGTCCCTGGCGCGGCAGGTCCGGGTAGCCGGGCGCCCCCAGCCGGCCGTAGAGCACGAAAGCGCCCGCCACCACCAGCACCGCGGCGAGCGCCGCCACCCCGGCCGAGGCCGCGCGCGGCTGTTCGGGCCGGGCCGCGTCGCCGCGGGCGGCGCTGTCGGCGGCGAGGATCCGGCGCGACACTTCGGTGCGCAGGCGCTCGGCCTCCTCGGCGGGGATGGTGCCACGGGCCAGGTCGCGGTCGATCTCGGACAGCTGGTCGCGGTAGACCCGCAGGTCCGAGGCCTGTGCCGGCGCGACGTCGCGCCGCCCGCGCAGCACCGAGAGCGCCAGCAGCGCCGCCACGGCCAGCGCCATCAGCCCCGTCACTCCCCAGAACAGCGTCATGTCGTCTCCGCCTCGTTGCGCCGCGCAGGTGTAACCCCGCGCGGGCGCGGACGAAAGGCCCGATGGGGCGCGGCACTTTGCCCGGCGCCGTCCGTGGCCCGCGTCGAAACGGGCCATGTCGCATCCGCGCTGCATTGCGCCGCTTGCGGGCGGCGGAGGCGGTGATACGCGTTGCTAGTGGGAAGGGCAGGTTGCCCCGGGATTCGGATGCCATGAAACGTTATTCCGCCTTCGCCGTCGCCCGCGAGGCCCTGACCGGCCACCGCGGCTGGGAGCGCGCCTGGCGCCGGGCGCAGCCCAAGGCACGCTACGACGTGATCATCGTCGGCGCGGGGGGCCACGGGCTGGCCACCGCCTACTACCTCGGCAAGCGCTTCGGCATCACCAACGTGGCGGTGCTCGAAAAGGGCTGGCTGGGCGGCGGCAACACCGGGCGCAACACAACGATCATCCGCAGCAACTACCTGCAGGACCCGTCGGCCGCGATCTACGAGAAGTCGCGCGCCCTCTACGAGACCCTCAGCCAGGAACTGAACTACAACGTCATGTTCAGCCCCCGCGGCGTGATGATGCTGGCCCAGACCGAGCACGAGGTGCGCGGCTACCGGCGCACAGCGCACGCGAACGCGCTGCAGGGCGTGGACACGCGCTTCATCACCCCCGCCGAGGTCAAGAAGATCGTGCCGATCATCCGCCTCGAAGGCCCGCGCTACCCGGTTCTGGGCGCGCTCTGGCAGGCCCGCGGCGGCACCGCGCGGCACGATGCGGTCGCCTGGGGCTACGCGCGCGCGTGCTCGGCCATGGGCATGGACATCATCCAGCAATGCGAAGTCACCGGCATCCGCCGCGACGGCGGCCGCGTCACCGGTGTCGACACCACGAAGGGCGCGATCGACTGCGACAAGCTGGGCCTCGTCGTGGCGGGCCATTCGGGCGTGCTGGCCGAAATGGCGGGCTTCCGCCTGCCGATCGAATCCGTGGCGCTGCAGGCGCTGGTGTCAGAACCGATCAAGCCGGTGATGGACTGCGTCGTCATGGCCAACACCGTGCACGGCTACATGAGCCAGTCCGACAAGGGCGAGATGGTCATCGGCGGCGGCGCGGACGGCTACAACAACTACACCCAGCGGGGAAGCTTTCACCATGTCGAGGAAACCGTGCGCGCGCTGATCGAGACGTTCCCGATGCTGTCACGCCTCAAGATGCTGCGCTGGTGGGGCGGGATCGTCGACATGACCGGCGACCGCTCTCCCATCCTGTCGAAGACGCCGCTCGACGGCTGTTTCGTCAATTGCGGCTGGGGCACCGGGGGGTTCAAGGCGATCCCCGGCTCGGGCTGGGGCTTTGCCGAGCTGATGGCCAAGGGCCACGCCCCGCTGACCGAGGCGTTCACGCTGGACCGCTTCCGCGAGGGGCGCTTCATCGACGAATCCGTCGCCGCGGGGGTGGCGCATTGACTGGGGCGGCGCCTCGGGCGGGCCGGGCGGCCCCGCAGTGTTGCACACCGGCATCGTCCCGCCGCCGTGGCATGCGCGGCGGGAACCGGGAACGCGCACGAAAGGTTGATCGCGCAGACAACCAATGCGGAAAGGACCCGTCATGCTGCGCAACATCATTCTCATCGTCGTCGCCATCATCATCCTGCTCGTCGTGCTCTTCGTCTGGGGCGTGTTCGAGGTCGGCGACGAGGCGCTCGAGGCCACCACGCCGGGCACCGAGATCGAGGAGACCGAGGAACTGGACAACGAACCCGTCACCGAGTGACGCAGCCCCCGGGCTGATCCGGCGTGATGCGCGCGCGATTGCCGCGCGCATCACGCCATCGCCTCGGACCGTTTCGGTAGGTGTCCCTGCGACGCCGTCGCGCATCCCGTTCTCATGGGGTGCGTCATGCTGATCCTCACCTGTCCGAATTGCGGCGCAGCCGCCGACGAGACCGAGCTTGCCCCCGGCGGGCAGGCGCATCTGACCCGGCGCGGCCCGGACAGCGACGACACCGCGTTCGAGGCATACCTCTTCCTGCGCGACAACCCGCGCGGCGTGCATTTCGAGCGCTGGCGTCACGCGATGGGCTGCGGCAAGTGGTTCCACGCCGCACGCTGCACCGCGACCAACGAGGTCTTCGGCACCTATCCCGCCCAGACGGCGCAGCCGCCGCAGCCGATCCTGGACCGGATCGCCGCGCGCCGGCCCGACTGGACGCCCTCCCAAGCGAAAGACCCCAGCGCATGAGCACCCGTCTCGCCACCGGCGGCCGGCTGATCGACCGCAGCCGCAAGGTCGCCTTCACCTTCGACGGGACCAGGCTGCAGGGCCATCCGGGCGACACGCTCGCCTCGGCGCTGCTGGCCGAGGGCCGCACGCTGGTCGGGCGCAGCTTCAAGTATCACCGCCCGCGCGGCATCGTCGCCTCGGGCGCAGAAGAGCCCAACGCGCTGGTGGGCCTGGGGCAGGGCGACCGGTTCGAACCGAACGCCCGCGCCACCACGACCGAGCTTTTCGACGGGCTGGAATCGACGTCGCAGAACCGCTGGCCCAGCCTCGACTACGACGTGGGCTCGATCAACGCGGCGCTGTCGCGCTTCCTGCCGGCGGGCTTCTACTACAAGATGTTCATGCAGCCCCGCGCCTTCTGGAAACACGTCTACGAGCCGTTCATCCGCCGGTCGGCCGGCCT